>NZ_JBHDVN010000046.1:0-21152 GCF_046635365.1 Acinetobacter sp. NIOH-H-8 | reverse complement strand
TTCAACTTTTGCCAGTGTTGATCTGTCAGCATGGTACGAGGCATAGCGAATAGTAAAATTGGGTTTGGCGATTTGATTTTACTACTTCGCTATTTTTTTAAGCTAAAAGTGTCAACACACCCTAAATTAAAATCAACATTAGAACTATAACGTACATTGCTAAAGGTCAAGGTCGTAGTATCACCATTGACTGTCTGGGTAATGGTTGAATCTTTACGATAAGTTTTATCTAGAACAATACAGTTATTTTTATCGGTTTTTAATTTAAAGGTTTTCACTGCACCATTGGTATTCACTTCAGAACAGATCAGATTTGGATATTTGATGCTGTTCACACCCAGATTATAAATCTTGATAATACGGCCCGTGCGTCCATAAGGATAATCCGCAAAAACTTCACCAATCATATGACCTAACGCAACGTTATAGTCCGTATCATTACTGGTGCTATTGTTAATTTTGTCGCGGATTTTCTCGATGATATCGCGATCCTCAAAAGGAATAAATTCTTCTGAAAGTTCAGGAGAAATACTCTCCTCTGGAACATTTGGCGGTGTGGTCACTGTAGAATTGTCTGAGCTACCTCCACTGCCACCACATGCGGTAAGCAAGCCTGAAACCAAAACCAGCCCAAAGAATGACATCTGCTTTTTCATAAAATTTTATTCCCTAGAATTTCTTTGCATTTTTATTCAATGAGAATGGAAGATAGGCGTATTAAAACTGCACAATACAAACCCACTACCTGTCGATGATATTTTTTCTGGACAGTATTTCTTACACTCTGATCGTGCTTTATCTTTTAATAAACTAAGGATTAACTCTGTAATTTTAATTTATATTTCATACAACAATGCTCATTAAAAAAAATAAGATGTTACTTCTAGAGCAAGGTCTTATTAGTTCTCATAACTAACTCTTAGAAACCAACCCAAATAACACATATTTTCTTTACAACAATACTTATAAAATTTGTAACCGTTAGGTTAAAAAGTCGAAAAGTTATCTTTTGAATAGCCGGGTTTAAAGAAGAACTTAGGTTGCTTCTAGACAATTAAAATTTGAATAAAACCTAAAAATAAGAATAAAAGGAAATTAATTACTTCTATTTATTGTAGAAAAAACTTGGCAGCTCATGGCTGAACATTCTCAGACACCTCCTTAAAAATATTAAAAATCAAAAATATTTAAATAGACTTTTTCCAGCGCTTGTACTCAAACATATTTTTGTCTGCTTGCCACTGTGCTTCAACCAGGCCAGTCGTTGGATGACGCATCGCCATACCAAATGCGGCTTCAATTTTTGCTTCTGCAAAGGCTTCAATTAAACGATCGAGCAAACGCTCAGCTCCCGCTTTATCATTTTCTATGCTCAGAATTACGAATTCATCACCACCGATACGCGCCACAATATCATTGCTACGTACATTTTCTTGAAGGACTTGTGCTGTATGCTGAATTAATTTATCACCTTCCTTGTGCCCCAGACTATCATTCGCTTTTTTCAGGTCATTCAAGTCTATAAATAAGATCGCAGCCGGATGACCGTACTGTTTACAACGTTCTTCTTCTGCCTGTAGCAGTTTCTCCCAGGCACGACGGTTATATAACCCAGTCAGTTCATCTTTACTGGCTTGTTGCTGTAGCAGTTCTTGCTGACGGATTTGCTCGTTCTGACGCAACTCAGCTTGTAAGATGGAGCTCAAAAGCTTGCTAAATAACTCGACCATCGCCAGATCCTGAATGATGGCATCTGACTTGGCTTCAGGATCAACCGCACATAATGTCCCAAATAGACTGCCATCTTCTTTAAAGAGTGGTTGACCAATATAAGATTTGATGCAGAAATGCTGGTTAATTGGCGCAGTCGCATATAAAGGAATTTCTTCAGAGCGAGGCGCGATTCTTGGTCCTTTGCCTGTGACCATATGACAGCAGAAAGAATTGGCCCATTCAAATACCTGACCTGGCTGGACAGCATAGCCATGATCTTCGCTTTGCAGCACAATCCAGTCATTGTCTTCTACCCGGGTGATCATCCATAAATTAAAGCCAAAATGCTGATGCAGATATTTTAAAACTGCCTGTCCCGCATCCTGAAAACCTTTAAAACTGATATTATCCATCCGAAATAGTCTCTGCATCATTCCGCATATAATAGAGTGGGATTTCTATATTATTAAACTATTTTACGGTATCAATAAGAAAATACTTACTGTGGTAGAGTTAAAATAATTAATTTATTAATATTATTTGTTGAATATTTCTACTCCACAAAAGCAATCTAATAAAAAAAGAGGCTTAAGGCCCCTTTTCTTCATCCTGAATCTTTAAATCAAGCTTCGGCTGGATTCGTCAATTCTGTCATTGGCCAACGTGGGGTTGTGGTCACAGCCAAACCATCTTGCTGTCCGGCTTTCAAACGTTGATAACCCGCAAAGGCAATCATCGCACCATTATCGGTACACAATGCAGGTTCTGCATAGTACACGGTGGCTTTGATTTTCGCCAAGTCTGCTTCTAGGCGTTCACGTAAACGCTTATTGGCACTTACACCACCAGCAATCACCAAACGTTTTAAGCCAGTCTGCTTCAATGCCTTCACTGATTTTTTCACCAGTGTATCAACAATGGCTTCCTGAAAGCTCGCAGCGATATCAGCATCACGTCTTTCTTCACCAAGTTTCTTCATTTGGACAGAAACCGCAGTTTTTAAACCACTAAATGAAAACTCTAGGCCTTGATGCAGCATTGGACGTGGGAAAGCAAATGCATTCGGATCGCCCTGCTCAGCCAGTCTGGAAATATTCGGGCCGCCCGGATATGGCAGACCCATCATTTTCGCAACTTTGTCAAACGCTTCACCCGCCGCATCATCAATCGATTCACCGAGTAATTCATATTGCCCAATGCCATAAGCGGCCATGAGCTGTGAGTGACCACCAGACACCAGTAATGCCACGAATGGAAATTCCGGTGGCGTTTTAGAAAGTAATGGTGCCAGCATATGACCTTCCATATGGTGCACACCAATTGCCGGTTTATTTAGGGCAAAGGCCAAAGTCCGACCAAACAGTGCGCCCGTCATTAATGCGCCCATCAGGCCCGGACCACGGGTATAGGCCACCGCATCAATTTCTGATTTTCTGATACCACTTTGTTCAAGCAGTTCATTCAGCAAAGGAATGAGTTTACGCACATGGTCGCGCGAAGCCAGTTCTGGTACGACGCCGCCATATTCAGCATGCAGTTTAATCTGGCTGTACAGCACCTGTCCGCGCAAACCTAACTCGCTGTCATACAGCGCAAGTCCTGTTTCATCACACGACGTTTCCAAGCCTAAAACGATCATTAAACTGCCTATAACCTGTATCAAATATATTGCAGCAACTATTATAGACTTGTGATATGAGATGTAAATGAGTAAAATACTGACCTTCACTTGTGATCGAGGGCAATTCAGCCCTGATCTTATCCATAACTTAATGAGGATTCTTCATGCCACAAGTTAAATTGAAAGAAGGCGAACCAGTAGACGTAGCTATCCGTCGTTTCAAACGTTCATGCGAAAAAGCGGGTGTTCTTGCTGACGTTCGTAAACGTGAATTCTACGAAAAACCAACTCAAGAACGTAAACGTAAAAAAGCTGCTGCTGTTAAACGCTACCAAAAGAAATTGGCACGTGAATCAGTACGTACTACTCGCCTTTACTAAGATTAATTTGTGATTGACTGCTTGGAATAAATAATGACTACTTTAAAAAACCAGATTACTGACGTATTGAAAGCCACCATGCGTGCCAAAGATATGTCAAAGTTGACGGTCATTCGTAGTCTGCAAGCAGCAATTAAGCAAATCGAAGTCGATGAGCGTAAAGAACTTGACGACGCTCAAGTTCTTGCGGTCATTGAAAAGCAAATTAAACAACGTAAAGAATCGATCAAAGCCTTTGAAGGCGCTGGTCGAGATGATTTAGCTAGTAAGGAACAAGCCGAAGTTGAGGTTCTCTCTCAATTTCTACCAGAAGCTATGACTGAGGAAGAACTTGATTCCCTGATTGCGCAAACAATTGAAGCGCAACAAGCTACTAGCATGAAAGATATGGGTAAGGTGATGAATTCTCTGCGTCCGCTCATAGCCGGGCGCGCCGATCCTGCACAAGTTTCAGCAAAAATTAAAGCAAAACTTGCTTAATTCCCCCATTCTATTTCAAATCTAAATCTGCGTTGAACTGCCTCCATTCCGGACAGTTCTCAGCATTTCCTTATTTATTCTTACTGTAAATTACAGTCCACATTATAACGTTTCAGCAACTGCATCTCTTTTGAAGATTTTACCTGCAGTATGACATCCTGCTTGCCTACATTTTGATACTGACGATCCAGATAAGCTCGGTTCTGGTCTACCGCTTTATATAAGCGATCCACATAACGCTGCACAATCGCGCAAAACTGCTGATTCTGTGATGCACTAAAACCCTGCTGCTGTGGATTTAAACCTTTTAAAAACTGACGTGATTCTTTTTGATAATCAGCATTAATCTGCTCAACGGACTGCACGTATTCTACCGCACTAGCAGCCAATACATTTCCGCCACACCCCAATATCCATAAACCCAATAATATTTTTTTCATAAAATAATTAAAATAGACAACTTAGCTTTGCCCGGATTGTAGCGTGATTTAGTGAACTTCGGCTATATCTACTGAAGCTAAAAATCATTAGAAAAATAGACTTAAATTTTAAACTGTCGCGTTTGCTGCATCTGTTTTAAACGTTGACCTATGGTTGCTGACAGAGACTGATTGCTTTTGCTGATACGTTGAGCATGTATTAAGGATTTAATCGCAGTTTCTTCATAGCCTGACCAGTACTCCACTTCAGCCCGATAACGCAATACATTTGCTGCTTTTATCGATGAATCAGGTGCTGCATTGGCTGCCAGTTGCATTAATCTCCAACCGCTGACATCACGGGAATTGCTATTTAAAAAGCGCTGTACAATCGTTCTGGCCTGATCAGGTTGTTTGGCACGAATCAGGGTTTCAGCATATTTATAATTTAAAGCACGGTTCTCCGGCATGATCCTTGCGGCTGAACTAATACTTTTTAGCGCATTATCCAGCTGATTTTGCCCCAGATAAATATCAGTCTGAAATAACACCTGCAAGGGATGCATTTTATTGTGCTTTTTGGCTTGATCTAGTGCGGCTTGTGCTGCCTGAAAATCTCCCTGCTGAAGCTGATAAGCAGTTAAAGCCAGCTGACCAGGAAAATCATTACGTTGCACCATTAAATTGAGCTGCTGTTCAGTGGTCTGACTTGACAATACCCGCGTATACCATTTAATGATTTCAAAATCCTGATCATTTAAATTACGCTTAACCGCAGGCAACTGATTGGCGCGCAAACGCGCTTCACTCATACGCTCAGTAGTTAAAGGATGCGTCAGCCAGAAATCTGGCATAAAGCTTAAACGGCTAGTGGAACGATGCATCACTTCAAAGAAATCCGCCATACTGTGCGGACTATAGCCGGCAGCATACATATATTGCATCCCGATCCGGTCCGCCTCACGTTCCTGATTACGGCTATAAGTCAATTGCTGATCCAGTAGTGCTGCTTGAGAACCCATCATCACTGCTGCACCTGCATCACCATCTGCCTGTGAAGCGACTAATGCCCCCACCAGAATCCCTGCTAAGGCTAATAACCCTTGTCCTTTAAAGGTTTCTTGCGAACGACTGTAATGACGTTGTGTAACATGTGCAATTTCATGTGCCATCACCCCTGCCACTTCGTCTGTATTCCGGGCTGAATTAATCAGGCCAGCATTTAAAGCAAATAATCCGCCGGGTACTGCAAAAGCATTAATTTGCGGATCATTGATTACCATTAACCCAATTGGCTGCTGTAATTTGGTCTGACTGAGAATTTGAGAGAATATGGAAAGTAACTGATCTTCAAGCCATGGATTCTGAATCACAGGCATTTGTTTCTGGACTTGACGATAGACCTTTTCACCGATCATTTGTTCTTTTTGCTGATCGATCAACCCAATGCCTGCACCAATATCCGGTACAGAAAATTGTGCAGCAGGCTGATTAAAATAATCATTATCACTATGTCCTGCCGTTGCACACAGACCTAACCCGCACGCCAATACCAAACGTTTCAATGAAAAATCTCTAAAATTCAGTTTCAACCTGTCTCGAATATAGCATCGAAAAATGAGCATAGATGCAGGGAAATGTTATTTAATATTACTTAGATGAACCAATCACTTGAGGATTCACCACATAGCGTGGCACCCGCCCTTCAAGTGCATCGACCAGATTCTGATAAGCCAGCTCAGCCATTTTTCGACGTGTTGCCACTGTGGCCGAACCTACATGAGGCAAGGTAATGACATTATCCAGCTCAAATAATTCTGATTCTTTTAAAGGCTCTTTCTCATAGACATCCAGACCCGCAGCAAAGATTTGGTTGGCTTTTAAGGCTTCGATCAAAGCCTGCTCATCAATCACAGGCCCACGGGAGATATTTACCAGCACCGCATGTGGCTGCATCTGTGCCAGTTGTTCTGCTCCAATCAGTGCTTTTGACTCAGCATTTAAATCCACGGTAACCACCACGAAATCTGAGCGCTGCAAAAGCTCATTCAGAGAACAATACTGTGCAATGAGCCCTTGAGCCAATTCCGGTTTTTCATGGCGATTATGGTACAAGATATTCATATTGAAACCGTAAAATCCACGGCGTGCAACTGCTGCCCCAATATGCCCTAGCCCGATTATCCCCAGCGTTTTTCCGAAAATATCCATACCAAACTGTGCTTCACGTGTCGTGCGGTGCCATTGTCCCTGTTTGGTCCAGTGATCCAGATAAGCCACTTTGCGTGCAGCTGCCATTAACAGCATAAATCCCAGATCTGCCGTGGTTTCAGTCAGGACATGGGGGGTATTGGTCAGATAGATATTTTTTTCATTCAGATAATCAACTTCATAGTTGTCATACCCTACACTGACACTAGAAATGATTTTAAGTCGGGTTGCTGGTGCCAGATTATCGCGATTGAGCAACCTTCCTGCCCCGATCATGCCATCGGCATCCCGCACATGTTCCAGCAACTGCTCATGCACATTGCCCAGTTTCGGCTGTAAAGTTACTACATTATAATTTTGTTCGAGTTTTTTCTGGACATCCTGATCGATCTGGCTGAATACAATCACTTTTTGTTTCATATGTCCCTTTTCCACATCAATATTATTCTGAGTTCGCTGGCCTGTTTTGCATAAATTGCCATAAGCGTTTTTTAAGTATGGGCTGATCCAGCATTTCCTGTAAAGATGCCAGTTGAATCATTTTATTATGTGTCACATGCGGAATAGAGCCAAGGAAAATGACATTTTTTTCCAGGCTCATCATGTCCAGAAAACCCTGAATATAAGATTCGACACCCCGACCATCTTGCAGGTTCACCCAAGGAAATGGCCAGTTTAGTTCATAAAATTCACTTTGCAGAGCACGCTGGATATTGCTCCATAAATGCTGGGTTTGCTCGGTCATTTCTGTGGCATCGATGACAATCGTGCAATGTTCCAAGCTTAAAGCCTGTAAGTTGAATGGCGGAATATGCAGAATTTCCCGCTGTTCCTGAATTGTTGCAACAACTACTGGCGCTTCACTTTTAGCTTCAGCTTTTGCTTCAACTGTAACAGGCTCAGGCGCAATTAAAGGAGCTTTTGCTACCGGAGCAATCTGAGTCGGTTGTGGCAGGATGATTTCGCTATGCAATTCTGCTGGAACCTGATCACGCCAGATCGAAACCTGATGCTGCTGACATACGTCGCCCTTGGGAATCCAGATATCGATTCCTAATGTTGCCAATATGTCACGCTGATGCCCAATCATCTTTTCTTCATCACCTATTTCAGGTCGAACATTTTAACGGGATTCGCTTTTCTTTGCCGAACTATTTCCAGCTTTTCACTCTCTATCTTGAGTCATTTTAACTCAGAATAGAAATCAATTTATAAGATTACTTTTTTCTACTGCAAGTTTGTTTATAGATCAGTTCTTGAAAGACTGGACTTAAATACATCTTATTAATTTAAAAAATACTAGATAATCATCAAGCTGTTTTTCTTAAGCATTTGCGAGGTAATTTCATTGGATTCAAAGCCCAAGCGCCAGTACAAAAGCTCCATCACATCCAGCTCATCCTGAGTCATGATCCGGTCGCTCCACAGGCAAACTTCTGCAATTCCTAACATGCTCAAACGATCACGCAATAACAATCCGGCAATATCATTTAAAATCTCGGCCAAATCAATCGGCTCATCTGAGATTTCACTATACAGCTCAAGTTCTCGCGGGCTAAGAATACGATTTAAAATCTTTTCCCGAACCTCCAGCTGATTATCGCTATTAATCTGCTGCACATGCAGCAAGGCATCAATCAGACGTACAATCTGTGGTTTGACCTCATCTAAAGACGTTGGCGTATGCATCGGCAGCAAATTCAGTTCATACTTCACCCGCTCTAGCAATAAGGCATCCAGCAAACCGATTTCACCATCTTCCTGAATAATCCTTGCCAGCTTCATTAAAAACTGCCGTGCCACCGTGGTTGGCATTCCACCAATATTTTTACAGGCTTGCTGGAAAATCGAGATATGTACCCGTCCATCCAGATTTAATAATGAATCAATAATCGCACGACTGACTTCTGCCTCGGTCGGAATAAATTCACGATATTGCCGGATCATCAAAATTGCGACCATCACCTCACGTGAACCCGTCGAAGTTTGCAAAGCACGTTCAATCAGCTCTGGACGCGGCATATTGGCACGTAGTTCAGGATTCAATGGCTTGATGGCATCTTTGATCGCAAAACTGATCGGAGACAAACGCAACAAAGGCAAAGGCTGTGGGGATTCCCAGACTGCTGTGCTTTCAGGCACGACATCTTCGAGTGAACGAAACAAACTAAACAAAGGCTGGTTTTTTAATTTCTTCAGATTTTCGAGCTGCAAATCCTGAATCAAAGCAGGATTTAATTCATAAATACGCTGATTAATATTCGGATGAATATTCAACCAGTTCTGTGGACTTAAAGAATTGGCAAAACACATATGTGAAATGGATTCGGCATATTCACTATAGATCTGTGATCCTGAATGATGCACATGAATGCGCAATAAAGTCTGAATATTGGCATCATTCTGAATCAGGCGTCGGGTTTTCTGGTCATTTTTATAGGTACGTCCGCCCAATGAAATATATTTAATAAAACGTGTAATCAAAATACCCAAGCTGCCAATCAACCAGATGACTGCTCCGATTGAGACATAGAAGGTTTCAAACTTGTTTTCCCGAGGTACATCATTTCGATAAAACCCCAACTTCGCAATCTTGCTGCCCCACTGGCTAAAAGTGGTCAGACTGCTATATAGAATTTTCAGGCGGGTATTTTCAGCTGTTTCACCAGATAGAATCTTGTTAAATTCATGACTGAGCAAGCCATAAAGTTCAATTTCATCAAGAGTTTGTAATGCACCCCAAGTCAGAATAATAGCAGTATCACGTGGACTAAAACCCGCTGTTAATGCATTGACCCCCACTTCATTCGGCAGGACATACATAGCTGGCGGTTCAATCAGGAACGTATCTGCCAGTTGAGTATTGATCCGTAGTGCAGCACTTTCTTCCGGAATACTTTCCATTTGGTTCAGTCGACGCGCGCCCATTTGCTGGGCTAAAGAATAGCCGCCGGCACGAAACGTATAAAATTCATAGATGACCGAAATAATCATCAAGAACAAAACCAGTGCTACCAGATAAGGACTAAGGACATGCCACCATATCGACTGGCCAGGATCAGCATAGAAAACAAACAGGCCAACCACTGTATTGATAATCAGAACTGTTAATAGTATCGCAATCAGACAAAAGCTGGCTAGCAATAGCATATTCTTGTTTTTGACCAAAGCATATCCTACGCTTTTCAATCTACCACCCTAACTGATCTGGTCTTTCCTTGGACTCATCATAAAACAAAAAAGCGGGAAATTCCCGCTTTTTCATCATGATTTTAATTGCTTAGACTTCGCGTACACCGGTCAGGTCAACTGATGCTGCATCAATATTCACATCAATAAAATTGTCGCCTTTTTTGGCGCCATCACTGCGTTTTTGCTCTAATTGATCGAGGTATTCAGCATTGATTCCACCTGCGACATACACACCATCAAATACAGAACAGTCAAATTCACGCAAATGAGGAACTTTTTTGGTACGTACTGCATCTTTCAGGTCTTCCAGATCTTGGAAAATCAGACGGTCAGCACCAATGATTTCACGGATTTCTTCTACACTGCGTTCAGAAGCGATCAGTTCAGATTTCGCCGGCATATCAATACCGTATACGTTTGGATATTTCACCATAGGTGCCGCAGAAGCGAAGAATACTTTTTTCGCACCCGCATCACGTGCCATCTGAATAATTTCATTACAAGTCGTACCACGCACAATCGAGTCATCGACCAGTAGAACGTTTTTGCCCTGGAACTCAAGCTCAACCGGGTTCAGTTTTTGACGTACTGATTTTTTACGCAGTTGCTGACCTGGCATAATGAAGGTACGACCGATATAACGGTTTTTCATGAAACCTTCACGGAATTTCACGCCTAGCATATTGGCTAATTCTAATGCCGAAGTACGCGAAGTATCCGGAATTGGAATCACCACATCGATGTCATGCTCATCGCCCCACTCGCGCAGGATTTTTTGTGCCAGTTTCTCACCCATTTTCAAACGGGCTTTATACACAGAGATCCCATCAATAGTTGCATCTGGACGAGCAAAGTACACATATTCAAAAATACATGGACGATATTCTGGATTCGCTGCACATTGCTGGGTAAAGAAATTACCGTCAGAATCAATGAAAACCGCTTCACCCGGTTCGATATCGCGTTCAACTTTGAAGCCTAGTGCCGTAATCGCTACAGATTCAGAAGCAATGATATATTCCATACCATTTTCTGTTTCGCGCGAACCATAAATTAATGGACGGATACCGTTTGGATCACGGAAGCCTACCAGACCTTGACCAGTAATCATCGCAACAACGGCATATCCACCTTTACAACGCTCATGTACACGCGTTACAGCCTGAAAAATATCTTCAGAGGTAGGTACCAGCTTGCCACGTTTTTGTAATTCGTGCGCCAGTACGTTTAGTAGCACTTCTGAATCTGAATCAGTATTCATGTGACGCAGATCAGTTTTGAACAGGTCATCATGAATTTCTTCAGCATTGGTCAGGTTACCATTATGCGCCAGTGTAATCCCATAAGGTGAGTTTACGTAGAATGGTTGCGCTTCGGCACTGCTTGAAGTACCCGCCGTTGGATAACGCACATGACCAATACCATAATTACCCTGTAAAGCACGCATATGACGGGTATGGAATACATCACGTACCATACCGACATCTTTACGCAGGAACAGGCGGCCTTCCTGACAAGTCACAATCCCAGCTGCATCTTGTCCACGATGTTGTAACATCGTTAATGCATCAAACAACATTTGGTTAACAGGTGATTTACCAGCTATACCAACTACTCCACACATAGCAACCTCGCAGACAAGCTAGGATTAATAAAAAGGATTATTCGTTGACGCATCTGAACTCTTGGCCTTGGATGCCGGTTCAGATGAGGAATCTGAAGGTTTCTGTTCCCCTTCAGACTTGATATGTTGCAGGGCGCCATTTGCGGCTTCTTTGGAGAGCTCTGTTGCCCAAGGCGCATATGGCAATAAGACCTGTATAAATTTGGACTGCTTCCAGTGCGGCGAACTTTCGACCCAAGGGCCAATACCCTGCATGGTAATCAGAACAATCAGCAAACCTTTCAGGCTGCCGAAAACACCGCCCGCAAGACGATTCAGCGGACCGAGTTTCAGGGTTTTTAAAATGCGGTTGAGCAGAAAGGTGACAATCCAGGTGAGTACCACAATCATCAGAACGATAAAGGCAAAGGCCGCAATCTTCTGTACCACTGGATCTGTACTGAGAGCAACCATTGAGGGCGCAAGTAGTGTTGAATATTTCGCCGCAATAATCAAGGCAAAAATCCATCCCACTAAGTTCGCAAAGGCTTTAATAAATCCTTGGCGCAAACCGTTGAGCCCTCCAATGAGCAAAATAATCAGTAGAAAGATATCAATGGCATTCATAGGATTTAAAGCGCGGCTACACAGTCTTTAACCAGTTCCGGCCCAGTATATATGAGGCCACTATAGACTTGTACAAGGCTTGCACCAGCTTTTTTCTTGGCTAACGCATCCGCACCTGAAAGAATACCACCCACACCAATCAATGGAATTTGTCCCTTTAATTCCTCTGCAAATGCAGCCAGACATGCCGTGCTTTTCTCAAAGACTGGCGCGCCGGATAAACCGCCCGCTTCTTCTGCGTGCTCCAGACCTTCCACACCTTCACGTGACAATGTAGTATTTGTCACGATCAGACCATCAATCTTGTATTGCAATAACTGCTTGGCAATAAAGGCAATATCTTCAGCTTCAAGATCCGGTGCAACTTTTAATACCAGAGGAACGTAATGCTGATGTTCCTGAGCCAGTTCCAGCTGACGATTCTTCAGCGTTTCCAGCAATTCAGTCAGTGCATCGCCACTTTGTAAACTGCGCAGGTTCTTAGTATTTGGAGAAGAAATATTAACGGTTATGTAGGAAGCATAATTATAGACTTTTTCTAAACAAATAAGGTAATCATCTACTGCTTTTTCTACCGGAGTATCAGCGTTTTTACCGATATTGATTCCCAGCACACCTTTAAATTTTGCAGCTTTAACGTTTTCAATCAGTTTGTCCACACCATCATTATTAAAACCCATACGGTTAATAATCGCTTTGGCTTTCAGAAGACGGAATAAACGCGGATGAGGATTACCAGGTTGCGGGCGTGGAGTAATGGTACCAATTTCAATAAAACCAAAGCCTTGACTGGCCAAGGCATCAATATAGGCACCATTTTTATCTAACCCTGCTGCAAGACCGACCGGATTAGGAAATTCAATTCCCATACAGGTCACAGGTTTCACAGCAACATTTTGACGTATCATGCCCATTTTATGGGATGATTTTAATAGTGATAGTGTCAGCTCATGTGCACGCTCTGGTGCTAAAGAAAACAACAAAGGGCGGGCTAGAGAATACAACATATCTAGAAAAGTCTACTGCTTTTTAAGTCGGCATATTATAGGCATAGGCTGACAAAAAAACCATGCTTTGCAAATCTTTATTTTTACCAGTTATTGCACAGTCGCTGTTAATTTAATCTGCCCTGCTTCATTATTTAGTTCCATTTTCTCGATACTTAGCCCCATTTGTGCCAACTGTGTCAGGAAGTTGGCCAGCACAGAATAATTTTCATGAGACAGCATCAACTGAATTTTTCCATCCATTTGCTGTGATGCGACCGACAGCCCTTGTTGCTGAGCAATACGCTGCACTTTTTCTGCTGCATCTAATTGCAAGTCTCCTGCCGGCTTCATAGTAACAGCATTGCTTTGCATCCAGACCAGCGTATCTTTTAGATCATTTAAACGTTTCTGCTGGGTATCTGCTGCCTGATGCATCGCCCAGAGTGCACTTGCAACAGCGGTCACCAGCACAAAGATCGTTGTAAAGATCACCAGAATGCGTTCACGTGCTGACAAACGATCCAGATAATCGGTCAGTTTTTCAATTTGCAGATCCATGCGGTTCTGTAAGGTTTCAATAGCTTTCATTATTGTATTTTCACCAGTCCTACGGCGCCTGTTCCATTCGCCTGTATATTCCCCAATTCTACTTTAAAGCCCTGCTGCCCCAGTTGCTTGGTCAAAGTATTTAAACTTTCAGATGAATTGGACTGTAACTGCAGACTCAATCCAGACGGATCATAATTGACACGCTGTGCCACAATCTGGTTTTGCATCAACACCGGCCCGACTCGGCTAATGAGCTGCAAAGCCTGAGTATCCGCAGTCTGACTTTGACGAAGCTGGGCTTCAAACTGACTTTTAATATTCTGCTCAGTGACCGGATAATTTTGTCCGAACCAATATTTAAACTGGTCAATCGCCTGCATCGCAGTGGTATTGGCGACTTTTTTATATTGATACCAGCGCACCGCATCATAAGTAAACTGTAGTACTAAAATCCCAAGAAAAACCGCCGCACAGGCTTTCCAGTAACCGGAAACAGTATGATCCGATTTACCCTTTGGCAGGATATTAAATGGATGCTGTTTCGGTTTTTTTAGCATTGGCAACGTATATTGGAACGAGTTTAATTGTTCACGTGTTGCTACCGCTTCTAAACTGCTCATTTGTTCAGGGCTGAGATTGCTGACCTGATATTCCAGATCTTTAGACTGAAAATCCAGATAAAGGCTCAGATCATCCACTGACTGGCCGATATATTCAGCTTCACGTACCAGAAAATGCCCACCAATTTGTGCAATAACGCGCTGCTGCGCATGTTCAGGCACTGGCAAAACCAGAAAGTCTGGCAATAATGCAGCGAGTTTAACAGGAATCAAATTCAGGGCATGCTGCAAAGTTTCAACTGTAGAATTTGCAATCCCCAGAATACTGATCTGGTCAGGCTGCTGAAAATGATGCAGCACTTTCATGGTATCGACAGGCAGTACTACATATTCTTCTAACAGATATTTAATGCCATCATTGCCCATTTTTTTATATTGGCTCTTTGGCAAAGTCTGCTGCAAAATTTGCACATGACGACTTGGAAAAAAGACCGTCGCCTCTTCACCATGATAAGCCTGAATATCCTGAATCAGCTGCTCAAGTGTTGCAGCAGTGTTCCAGAACTCCCCCTTTGACCATTGCCAAACCCCATTGGCTTCCGGCATCCATAAATACAACATCAATTGTGTTCTACCGTTTTAATTGGTTTTTATACTGTTGGAATAAAGCTTTTAACTTGTGTTGATAAGCCTGGTGCAATCACGGCCTGATCATAAATACGTGCTTCTGATAAATGAAATGGATGAAAAGACTCAGTCACGAGAATGCAGGCAATATGCGCCACAACATTCATATGACAAACCACCGCAATGGACTCATACGGCAACTGCGATAACCATTCAACTGCAACTTTAGCATCATCATCAGGCTTGATGGTATTACAGATCACCACGGGCACATCTTTAAAATAGTGCTGTAAATGCGCCAGAGTTTCCTGCGCACGCAATAAAGGACTGACCACAAATACTTCCGGTTTAATGATGTCCTTTAAATACTGCGCTGTCTGTTCCGCCTGTTGATGCCCGCGTTCCGTTAGGGGACGTTTGCTATCATTCCCACTCACTGGTGGCGCGGCTTCGCCATGTCGCACTAAAGTCAGTTGCATCTTATTTCCCTATTTATTTTGTCGCTACGGTCATCAGTCAGCATTATAATCATCGCTCTTCCTGTGTTATAGATCAGACTTGATGATGTGGCAAGACAAATTCCACATCACTGCGATGACCATTTTTCATCAAAGATAAAGCGATCGTCAGCGGCGGCGCTCCTTCAAAGATCACTTCATACAAGGCAGTTGTAATCGGCATATAAACATCCAGCTCTTCTGAACGCGCTTTTACCTGCACAATGGTGTTGATCCCTTCCGCAGTTTGACCCAGTTCAGTCGTCGCCTGCTCTAAGGTTTTACCCTTACCTAATGCATAACCAACCTGATAGTTACGACTCAGCGGACTGTTACAAGTGGCAAATAGATCACCTACACCAGAAAGCCCCAAGAAAGTTAGCGGATTTGCACCCAGCTTGACTGCAAATCGGCTCATTTCAGCTAGCGCACGAGTTAGAATCATACTTTTGGTATTTTCACCGACATTATAGGCAGCCGCCATTCCCATCGCGACCGCATAAATATTTTTCAATGCGCCACCCAGTTCTACGCCATGCACATCATCACTGGCAAAGACACGGAATAATGCACTATGGAGTGCCTGTTGCACTGCATAACGTACCAGTTCAGATTCACTGGCAATCACCGTACCTGCCGGCTGACCTGCGACAATTTCTTTGGCCAGGTTTGGACCAGACAGCACACCATAAGGCACTTCCGGTAGTTCTTCACGAATGATGTCACTCATAAAGCTGAAGGTATTGGCTTCGATCCCTTTTGTCAGGGAAATCACCGCTTGAGAGGTTATAAAGGGCTTGATCTGCTGCAACACATCACGGAAAGAATGGCTTGGAATTGCGACTAGAATAATATCGCGATCACGAACAGCCTTCTCCAGATCGGACACAGCAAGCAGATTTTCTTCCAGCTTAAAATCCGGTAGATAGCGTTTATTGATATGTGTTGCATTAATATCTTCAGCTACTTCCGGATCACGAATCCAGATCATGGTATCGCAGCCATTTCGAACCGCGGTATTGGCCATTGCAGTACCAAAACTACCACCGCCTAAAACTGTAATTCTTAAAGCCGTATTCTGGTTGACCACTACCGGTTCAATCAAATCGGTAAAATTTAATTCTGACATCTTATTTTCTAATATCCTGTGTCTTGAAATGCCTTAGTTTTGATTCCAATAACTTACATAATTCTGGGTCTGGATTTCAGCACGTGGTGCAATCGCTTTTGCCGCCGTACCGATATAGATAATGCCAGAAACCAGATCATCCTTACCAATGCCGAGCGACTGCTTGAAAAATTTTGATTCTACTACTGCGCCACTACGCCACATAGTTGAAAAACCTTGAGCCTGCAAAGACAGCAAGAAGTTTTGAATAGCGGCACCTGAACTCAAAATCTGCTCAAAATGTGGCACTTTCGGATGATCCTGCAAACGGGTTAATGCCAGTACCAGCAAAGGTGCACGAAAAGGATGATTCTTGACCCGTTCAATCTGAGCTGATTCAGTTTGACCCAGATCTATCAGTGCTTGCGATAACAGTTCACCAAATGCTTCACGTTGCGCATCCGGGATGATCACAAAAGTGGTAGGTTTTAACCGGTGATGATCCGGTGCTGTCAAAGCAGCTTTAAATGCCATTTCTAACTGTTCTGCATTCGGCGCAGGTGCCAGCAAATGTCCTATTGATTGACGTTGGTGAATATTTTGATGAACGATGTCGACCACAGATTCCGTCATTGCTTTATAGATCTATAACTTAAAAACTACGGTCAAGATTAGCATATTACACTAGTAATACTCTAGAAACTTGCAAATACCTCTACCTTGAAAATATTTAAGGAAGATTACAATATTTTCTATGGAATCAATAAAAGGTCTCTTTCATTCACTTTTCTCTCATAGAGCAACATCAAAAATTGCCAAACTTATACAACAGCTCCTAATTCTGTGCTTTTTACTGTGTTTCAATATTCCCAGTTCTGTTTTCAAGCGAGATTTTATGATGAAAAAAACAATTGCGATCAGCGGATTAGCAGCTTCAGCTCTACTTTTAACTGCCTGTGCATCTAACCCGACTTCAGTGGCGGTTCAAAAGGAAAATAATCAGTTTGAAGTAACAGGATTAGGTAAAAACCAGTTAACCTCTAAAAATAATGCAGTGAATGCCGCCAGCAAAACCTGTGGCTCCAAAGCAACTGCGATTATTCTGGATGAAAAAACTTCTTATGATGGTGCACTAAAAGGTGTAGTCGATGAACAGACCGGACAAATGATTCAGGCTGCTGCGACTGTATTAGGCAATATTGCCGGCACCAACACCGGATTGAACCAGAATGATGATTATCAGACTGTTTTAACGTTCCGCTGTGAAGCAAAATAAGCTTCAACATGTGCAGTAATAAAAAACCGCTCTTGAAGAGCGGTTTTTTTGCAGTTTAGATTAGCAATAGCCTTCTAAACGGGTCAGCGGTAATTTCTGTCCAATCGCTTTTTCAATCTCTGGCAAATAGAACGCATCATCTTCCGCCAGGAAACTGATACTTACACCACGCGTTCCCGCACGACCGGTACGACCAATACGGTGTACATAATCATCTGACTGTTCAGGCAAAGTGAAGTTAATTACATGAGATACACCATCCACATGAATACCACGACCGGCAACGTCTGTCGCAATCATGATGTTATGTTTACCATTTTTGAACTGGTCTAACATTTTTAAGCGTTTGTCTTGGGCAATTTCACCTGACAGCATTACCACCTTATAACCATCACGTTTTAAATGATCATATAGCTTACGTACCTGATCACGACGGTTAGCGAAAATCATGACCTTTTCAATCGGCTCATCACGCAGAATGTCTTGCAGCAACTTATATTTGTCTGCTTTCGCCACCATATACACACGCTGTTCTACGTCGGCATTGGTTTTTTTCTCTGGCTCAATTTCGACAGTGACCGGTTCAAATAACCATTGCTGTGCCAGATTCAAGACATCATAGCTAAAAGTTGCAGAGAACATCAGCGTCTGACGCTGCTCTTTGCGTGGCGAGAAACGCACAATACGTTTTACTGATGGAATAAAGCCCATATCCAGTAGACGGTCAGCTTCATCAATCACCAGGAATTCAATCTGATCCAGCCAGACTTCTTTTTGCTCGACAAAGTCAATCAGACGACCTGGGGTAGCCACCATGATGTCGACTGGTGCTTTATCCAATTGAGCTTTCTGCTTGTCAAAATCTACACCACCCAGAAGTGTTACGACACTTAGATCCGTAAATTTAGTCAGCTCATGCGCGTCGCTTTCAATCTGTAATGCCAGCTCACGAGTCGGTGCCAGAATCAAAGCACGCGGTTCACCACGATAACGCTGTTCTTTTACCGGATTATTCAGCAAATCATTAATCACGCTAATCAGGAATGCGGCAGTTTTACCCGTACCCGTTTGTGCACGACCAATAGCATCATGTCCTGCCAAGGTGAATTTTAAAACCTTCTGCTGAATCGGCGTCATGGAAGTAAAGCCTAAAGCATCAATTGCCTTTTTCAGTTGGGGATGTAAATTTAAGGTTTCAAAACCAGATGACATAAAGCACTGCTCTAATTTGATAATCACTAAGATGGAATAGTATAAACAAAAAACGCCCCAATTTATATTGGAGCGTTTATTAGCTTAATCCGAAGATTAGTCTAATGGTTGAACTTCTTCAGCTTGGAAGCCTTTTTGGCCTTTAACTACACTGAATTCAACACGTTGGCCGTCACGAAGTGAACGGTGGCCTTCGCCTTGAATAGCACGGAAATGAACGAATACGTCATCACCACCGTTGCGTTG
Organism: Acinetobacter sp. NIOH-H-8; assembly: GCF_046635365.1. NCBI lineage: Bacteria > Pseudomonadati > Pseudomonadota > Gammaproteobacteria > Moraxellales > Moraxellaceae > Acinetobacter > Acinetobacter sp. NIOH-H-8. Next base: position 1,842 of record NZ_JBHDVN010000046.1, on the reverse strand, counting down.
AATAAAGCCGAAGCCTTTAGTGTCGTTGAACCATTTAACTACGCCTTGTTCACGAGCAGCTGTCATAAGTTAATCCTCATTGATACTAAAAAAAGGACCACCCGGTGTTGCAAACAGCAGAGCAAACAAGTTTGAAAATATTATTTTTAAGCTTGTAATCATTCTGTAAAACTATTAACAAAATCCCGGTTACATCCATTGTGTATAGGGCGAAAAACAATCAATTTGTTTATCTAAAATCCTAAATACACAACGAGCTTAACATGGGTTTATGACAATTAATAGATATTTTTTAGCTTTGTTCCTTTTGATTTAGTTATTTTTTTTCATAATATATATCAGAAAAATTATATATATTATTTCATGTAACTTTTTAGCCAAATAGTTGGGTTTTGGCATCCTATTTGCTAATATTTATAGCCTTTTTTTGCAATATGAATAAAACGGAAATGAGTGATAACCACGGTCAAGCGCATATTATAGATGCCATGGGTAAACCCTGTCCGATGCCGCTCCTGATGTTAAAGCGTGCATTAAAAGCAGATCAGGGCAAAACATTCTTGCTAAAGTCATCAGATCCACATAGTCAAACTGATGTTACACGATATTGCCAAATGCATCAGTTAAAATGCGAATCTCAACAGATTTCTGCAACTGAGTATCACTACCTGATTGAATCTTAAAAATTTTCAATTAAACTGGATGCTCTCCATACTCGTATAAAAGTTTACATTTCTCTACCCAAATATCCATTATTTGAGGAGAGTTTGGATTAAGATAAAACCTAGTTAAGGGTTAAATCCCCCGCACTTCAAGGAGAACACATGAGTGACAGCCGCAATCAATTGATGCCCCTGTCATTATCGGCGCCAGGTGTCAATCTTGGTGCTTATATTAGCACTGTCAATCAAATTCCTATTTTAACGGCCGAACAAGAAAAAGAGTTGGCTGAACGCTATTACTACGACCAAGACCTGGACGCAGCAAAAATGCTAGTCATGTCTCATTTGCGTTTCGTAGTCCATATTGCACGTAGTTATGCGGGTTATGGCCTGCCTCAAGGTGACCTGATTCAGGAAGGCAACCTTGGCCTGATGAAAGCCGTTAAACGTTTTGACCCGAGTATGGGCGTACGTCTGGTGTCATTTGCGGTGCACTGGATCAAAGCTGAAATTCATGAATATGTAATTCGTAACTGGCGTATTGTCAAAATTGCGACCACTAAAGCGCAACGTAAACTGTTCTTCAATTTACGTAGCTTGAAAAAGTCTTCTAAAAAGTTAACACTTGAAGAAGCTCAGTCGATTGCCAATGACCTGAATGTAACACCAGAACAGGTACTGGAAATGGAAGGCCGATTGACGGCTTATGATGCGGCATTTGAAGCATCAGGTGACGATGATGATGAAAATTCAACTCACGTTGCTCCAGCACTATATCTGGAAGACAACCGTTATGACCCGGCACGTCTGATTGAAAATGAAGACTATGAGGAACAAAGCACCTCTGCCCTGCATGAAGCAATGGAACAGCTAGATGACCGTTCCCGCAATATCTTACAACGTCGCTGGCTGGATGATGAAAAATCAACCTTGCATGAACTGGCAGCTGAATATAATGTTTCCGCCGAACGTATTCGTCAGCTTGAAAAGAATGCAATGGAAAAAATCAAAGTGGCAATGTCTTCAAACTGATGTGTTGAATTAATAAGCTACTGTCTTGTCCTGAAATAGATTGACAGTATTCCACTTCAAACCGAGTTAAGCAATTAGCTCGGTTTTAGTTTGCTCATACCTCTGATTCGGGGTGTTCATATTTAAACTTAAATGTGGTCTATAGCAA
>NZ_JBHDVN010000045.1:0-21692 GCF_046635365.1 Acinetobacter sp. NIOH-H-8 | reverse complement strand
GCTATAGACCACATTTAAGTTTAAATATGAACACCCCGAATCAGACGTATGAGCAAACTAAAACCGAGCTAATTGCTTAACTCGGTTTGAAGTGGAATACTGTCAATCTATTTCAGGACAAGACATCTTAGGGTGCATGTTCTTCAAGTAGGCAGTTAATCATCCATTGCACTCCGAATTGATCCGTAAAGGCACTATAAAGTGCACCCCAAAAGGTTTTTTCTAAAGGCATTTCGATTTGACCATTCACCGATAAAGCTTCATAGAGTCGTTTGGCTTCATCCTGTTCACTGGCACTTAAAATAATCGCAATATAGTGGTTAGTACCCTTACTAAATGCTGGTGTATTTTCAGTACAGAGTTTGTCATTGATATCCGAACCCATGAGCTCTGTGTATTCATTGATTGGAAGTGAGATATGTAAAATCAGATTTTTTTCTTCATCTGATAAATCAATTCCTTGCTGTCCAGGCGTATCTCCATAACGAGTTAGACTGGAAAATTTACCACCGAACACTGAGCGATAAAAGGTAAAGGCAGCTTCGGTTTCACCCTGAAAATTAAGATAGTGATTAAGTCGCATGCAGGATTCCTTTTCTTGTTTTGAATCCTTTTAATTTACGCCTTGAATTGAATTTGATTGATAAAGAAGCTTTATGAAAATGTAAGTAAAAGAATTTACTTTATAGATGGATTATAAAAAATGAATATTTATAAAATAAAAAGAGGGCTATAAAAGCCCTCTCTGTTACTTGATTATAAAAGAGTTAGATCAGTTCGATTGCGACCGCAGTTGCTTCACCACCACCAATACATAGCGCAGCGATACCACGTTTACCGCCTGTACGTTTCAATGCATGGATCAAGGTCAGGATAATACGTGAACCTGTAGAACCAACCGGGTGACCGAGTGCACATGCACCACCATTGATGTTGACTTTCTCAGGATCAAGCTTGAACTCATCCATTGGGCACATGGTGACCATAGCAAACGCTTCATTGATTTCCCAAAGGTCAACTTCCTCAGCTTTCCAGCCAGTTTTATCCAGAACTTTCTGAATCGCACCCACTGGCGCAATCGTGAATTCAGATGGATGCTGGGAGTTTGAAGCATAAGCGATGATTTTAGCCAAAGGTGCTAAACCTTTAGCTGCTGCATTGTCGCTTGAAGTCAGCACAAGGGCAGAGGCACCGTCTGAAATTGAGCTGGCATTTGCTGCCGTAATTGTCCCGTCTTTTGCAAAAGCAGGACGTAAAGTTGGAATCTTGTCAATATTGGCATTAAAAGGTTGTTCGTCCTTATCAACGACCACATCACCTTTACGGGTGGAAACAGTGACTGGCACGATTTCATCAGCAAAGTAGCCTTCATTGACTGCAGTTTGAGCACGTTTCAGTGAACGGATTGCAAATTCATCCATCTGTTCACGTGTATAACCTTTGCTATTTGCCATATCTTGAGCAAATGAACCCATCAGGCGACCAGTTTCGGCATCTTCCAGGCCATCGAGGAACATATGATCCTTGATTTCACCATGACCCATACGGAAACCGCCACGCGCTTTTGGCAATACATATGGCGCATTGGTCATGGATTCCATCCCACCTGCAACCACATAAGTTGCAGAACCTGCCTTAATCATATCTGCCGCTTGCATGACTGCTTTCATGCCTGAACCACATAATTTGTTGATGGTAACAGCACCGGTAGAATCAGGCAGACCTGCTTTACGCATCGCTTGACGGGCAGGGCCTTGTTTTAAACCTGCCGGGAGTACACAACCCATAATGACTTCTTCAATATCGGTTGGCTGCAAGCCTGAACGTGCAATCGCTTCTTTGATGGTGACAGCACCCAGTTCAGGTGCAGTAACGCTAGCCAGGCTACCTTGAAAGCCGCCCATCGCTGTACGTGCGCCATTGACAATTACGATGTCAGTCATTGTTATATCTCCCTATAAGTTTTGATCATTTTTTCTCGAACCTAAGCAGTATATTGAAAAAAGTACAGGATTAAAGTCCTAATCTGGATAAATCATAGACTCTAGGGTTTTATTAACAGGAGGCCAGATGTTCGATTCGGATATGTCCCATTTTATTCAAGACAATACGTTGCTGAGATGCAAGGTGAGTAGAACAATAATAAAAGCTGCCATTCGATCCAATAGGTAAAGCCGTCTGGGCTTGATAAGTTACGTTCGGTATACTTAAGGCACCTCGCCAACTCAAGTTACCGTATTTAAGATTAAGTTGTTCAATGTGTAAAATTTGTTCGTCATTGTCGACTTGACGATTACGGTTTTTATCAATAAATACCAGCAGATTTTTATTCCATTGGTTTGCTTGACAGGTTAATGAATCTTGACTGGGACAAATCACAATATTCTGGTGAAACACAGCTGCCTGGCTGCGTGCATAACGATTGGTTGCTGTAATTTTCATCGGAATATTTTTGGCTTCCTGCTTGGATAGATAATCATGAAAGTAAGGCAAAGCAATGGTGACCACAATTGCGATAAGGGCAATACAGATAATTAACTCAACAATAGTGAACGCTCTTGTTATCTTTTTATACATAGAGTTACCTGATTTATATATTATTTTTATTTGAAACATGCTATTAATTGTGCGTTTTTTATGCTTAATTGAGCGAGTAAGAAATGCCTTACTCAAAATTCAAAAAGGCGCTTAAAAATAAATTGGCAATGACAATAGGCGATTCACAACAAAAAATTGAGTAAAAAATTACTGAATTACAACGGAAATTGTAAGTAATTTTGTCAATAATTTACTTGATTAGATTAATCAAGCACTTGGAAAAATAATAAAGTGTTTGTATGATGCGCAGTGAATAGCTTAAAAATAACACTGGGGTAAAAAAAGCCTATCTCAGAATGGCCTATTAGAAGGCTTGAGCTTGAACAACAATTGTTATCTCTGGAGGATAAATCCATGAAAATGAGTCGTATTGCTTTAGCAATGCTTGTAGCTGCTCCTTTTGCTGCTGCAAACGCAGGCGTAACTGTTACTCCATTAATGTTAGGTTATACTTGGCAAGACACCCAACACAACAATGGCGGTGATGATGGCGAACTAACAACTTCTGGTGAAATGGAAGATGATCTATTTGTTGGTGCTGCAATTGGTGTTGAACTAACTCCATGGTTAGGTTTTGAAGCTGAATATAGCCAAGTTAAAGGCGATATGCGAGATCTACCTGGTGCTGAATACAAAGGCCAGAACATTGCAGGTAATTTCTATGCAACTTCTGACGTATTTACTGGCAACTATGACAGCAAAATCAAGCCATATGCATTGTTAGGTGCTGGTCACTACAAATATGAGTTTGACGGTGCTTCAGAAACTGCTTTAGGTCGTACTGGTCGTGGTTTTGAAGAAGAAGGTACACTAGGTAATGCTGGTATCGGTGCATTCTGGCACATCAACGATGCTTTAGCGCTACGTACTGAAGCTCGTGGTACTTACCACTTCGACGAAAAATTCTGGAACTATACAGCACTTGCTGGTCTTAACGTAGTTCTAGGTGGTCGTTTGAAACCAGCTGCTGACGTTGTAGAAGTTGCTCCAGTTGAGCCAGTAGCTCCAGTAGCACCAGCTCCACAAGAGTTGACTGAAGACCTGAACATGGAACTTCGCGTGTTCTTTGATACGAATAAATCAAACATCAAAGACCAATACAAACCAGAAATCGCGAAAGTTGCTGAGAAGCTAGTTGAATATCCAAACGCAACTGCTCGTATCGAAGGTCACACAGACAGCACTGGTCCACGTGCATTGAACGAACGTTTATCTCTAGCTCGTGCTAACTCTGTTAAATCTGCACTTGTTAACGAATACAACGTAGATGCATCTCGTTTGTCTACTCAAGGTTTCGCTTGGGATCAACCGATTGCTGACAACAACACTAAAGAAGGTCGTGCTATGAACCGTCGTGTATTCGCGACAATCACTGGTAGCCGTACTGTTCTAGCTGAACAACCAGCTGCTCAATAATTCGTTATTGAACAGTGATTAAAAAAAGCGACTCTTTGAGTCGCTTTTTTTATGGCTGTTTTTTGCATACACTTGCTGCTCGAAACTGATTTTGAGTTAAAGCATGAGCATAGAACTTCCTCAAGACTTACAAAGTCTGGAAGCTAATAGTGGTATTTATGCGATCTGGATGGTTTTTCATCATTATGGAATAGATCTGCATATTCCTGATTTAGTGCGATTGACACAGCATAATGATGAGATGGGAGCTTCAAGTATTGCGCTCACTTTTGCCCTCAAAACATTGGGGCTCGATGTTGAGTTTTTTACAGAAACTGATTCCGATAAACAGCCGCTTGAAATCCAGTTTTATCAAAAAGCACAAGAACTCAAAGTGCCTGTTCATGAATATCCACTTTCTTATATAGATATTCAAAAATCAGTGGATAAAGGCCTTTTTGTAATCGTGTTCTACGATACGCTTGAAGGGGTGGGGAACCATTCATTAATTTATGAAATCAATGAAAAAGAAATCAGTTTCTTTGATAGTTTTGATGCAATGCCTAGAGAGATTTTCGAACAGCAGCGTCGAGTAGAAGGTATTTGTCAGCAAGTCATAGTGATTGATGACCGTAATTTTGTCATGCGTCATAACTAATTTTTAGAATATAAAAAGCAGCTACTTGAGCTGCTTTTTTAATAAAGGTGAGATATTAGTCTTTTTCAATATTCATCGGTTTAACATCCATCTCCTGATAGGAAACCAGTTTGGTTTTATATTTCCACTTATAACCCAGCCAAATCATCAAAAATAATAAGATACCGATATAAGTAGAAAGGACAGCCAACCACTCACCATCTAGGACAGCTTGATAATTCTGACCTAAAACGACAATTGAGCAAAGGACGAAGGCAAACCAAGGCGCGAACGGGAAGAATTTAGCTCTATAGGCCAGACCTTCTAGCTGATAGCCTTGAGCCAGATAACCTTTACGGAAGCGGTAATGTGAGATTGCAATCCCGAGCCAGACAATGAAGCCACACATACCCGACATATTCAGCAACCAGTTAAAGACTTCCTGCTCGCCAAAGAATGTGGTCAAGAAACATAGTGCCGCAATCGCCGTGGTCGCATACAGGGCATTCATCGGCACACCGCGTGGATCCAGGTGGGCAAACAGCTTAGGCGCACTGCCTTTACGCGCCATATCGAACAGCATACGGGTCGAAGAATACATGCCTGAGTTACCTGCAGACAGAATTGCAGTCAGAATTACCGCATTCATCATACTGGCTGCAAAAGCAAAACCTGCTTTCTCATACAATAAAGTGAAGGGAGAAAGGGCAACATCTTCTGTTGCAGCTGCCTGTAATAGACGCGGATCATTATAGGCAATCAATGTCCCGATAATGAAAATACACACGATATAGAACAGCAGGATTCGCCAGAAGATCTGCTTGATCGCGACTGGAATGGTTTTTTGCGGATCTTTAGATTCACCAGCGGCTACACCAACCATCTCGGTTCCCTGGAATGAGAATCCGGCAATCATGGCAACACCAATCAAGGCCTGGAAACCGCCTACAAAAGGCGCTTCACCTACCCTCCAGTTTGCAAATGCCGAAGCTCCTGGGGTTAGCATGATCTTGGCAATCATCCAGATCCCGATGATGATAAAGGCAATAATTGCCAGAACTTTCACTAATGAGAAGAAGAATTCTGATTCACCAAAACCTTTTACGGTGAGAGCGTTAATCCCAAAGATCACCGCGAGGAAGATCGCACTCCAGTAAAAGCCCGGAATATCAGGGAACCAGAATTTCATAATGAACTGTACGGCAACCAGTTCAAAGGCAACGGTGATCGCCCAGTTGTACCAGTAGTTCCAGCCTAAAGCGAAACCAAAGCCACCTTCGACATATTTGGTGCCGTAGGTAAAGAATGCGCCCGAGGTCGGATTATGAGTCGCAAGTTCTCCAAGGCTGGTCATCAAGAAATAAATCATTACGCCAATCAGGGCATAGGCGAGAAGTGCGCCACCCGGGCCTGCGCTGGCAATAGTCGCACCTGAGGCCAGGAATAAACCTGTACCGATAGACCCGCCAATCGCGATCATATTGAGATGACGAGCACCAAGCTTACGCTGCAGCTGCACGCTGTTCTGAGTTTCGCTCATCATGATTCCTTAGCATTTTTTTGAGTGCTGGCGAAGAGCACTTTAAAACCTTGTTGATCAGTTTTGACTGTACATTGGCCAAAACTTTGTTCAATTAAAATTGGATAATTTAAGAAACGGTTTGCCACAATCCATAATTCACCGCCAGACTTGAGATGACGACGCGAAGTCTTGCATAAAGTTTCGCTGGCCGCATAATTGGTCTGGATTCCCTGATGGAAAGGGGGATTGCTGACAATGGCATGTAAAAAAAGCGGTGCATCTTTAATACCTGACACAGCTTTAATTTCCAGCTGCTGAGGGTTGAGCTGATTTTTCTCAAATGTCATTTGAGTAGAAGCCAAGGCAAAGGCATCCACGTCCAGAGCAAAAATACGGTTCTCAGGATTCAGTTTGGCTAAATAAGCACTGATCACGCCTGCACCACAGCCAAAGTCGGCAATCTTGCCTGAGGTCACTTGAGATAAATAGGGTAAGAACACCGCTGTTCCTACATCCAGATGATCCTGACTGAATACACCTGGAAGTGCACAAATCTGCAAATCACCTTTTGGTGTCGCCACTGTATAGGTCTGTGCCCAATCTGCCAACGCTTTTGCTTCGACCGTGCAGTCTAGAGTCAATTGCCACAATTGGCAATGTCGTGCGCTGTCGAGCTTGATGAGTTTACCATAAGCCTGTAGCTGCTTTGCTGCACGCTCTACGCCACCTTTCTTTTCACCCACCAGAAAGACACTGCTGCCTTGTTTTAATCGGGCTGCAATATTGTGAATCAGATAATTCAATAATTCTTTTGATTTAGGTACGAAAATAACTGCCTGATCAAATTCCTGATCAGGAAATTCTGCGCCGAAATGAACCTGAGCCTGCTGTGACTGGAAATATTGAAAATCATTATAATTCCATGTCCAAATAAAGGGCTGGATAGATTCACTACATTCAGCAAGAAGCTCATCGGTCGGTGCATTCACCAGCAATATGCGACCAGACAAATAATCATATTGTCTTAATAAAACTTCGCTTTTAGGATCCATAGATCTCTCCAATAGAAAAAACACTGTCCGAGTCCAACTCAGACAGTGTTCTTTGGACATGAAATTACTTCTTTACTTCAGGAAGTACAATATTCAATATGAGGGCTGCAATACCGCCTGTCGCAACACCTGAGCTAAAGATGTTACGGAATAATTCAGGAAGATGTTCCAGAATCTGAGGTACCTGTGCAACGCCTAAGCCAAGTGCAAGCGAAATTGCAATGATCAGCAGGGCACGACGGTCCAAGTGAATACCAGACAGGATATTAATCCCAGATGCAGCGACTGCACCGAACATCACCATCACTGCGCCGCCAAGCACAGCTTGAGGAACGGCTTGGATCACACCGGCCACTACTGGAAGTAGACCTAGAATCACGAGGAGTGCTGCGATCCATATCCCAACATAACGGCTGGCTACACCAGTCAGTTGAATTACACCATTATTTTGTGCGAAAACTGAACTTGGGAAGGTATTAAATAAGCCTGCAAGCAGGGAGTTAGCACCATTCACCAATACACCCCCTTTAATACGATTCATCCAGGTTTGACCATCCACTGGCTGATTCGATAATTTTGATGTGGCGGTAATATCACCAATGGCTTCTAATGAAGTCACCAGGTAAATGAATGCCATTGGAATGAATAAGCTCCAAGAGAAGCTTAAACCAAAATGCATTGGGGTAGGAATCTGAACCAGAGGTGCATCTTTTAAACCATCAAAGTTGAGATGACCCATAAAGCCGGCAAGGATATAACCCACAACCAGTGCAATCAGAATTGCTGAGCTTTTTACCCAGGTAATACGCACACGGTTCAGTAGAATAATTAGTGCCAGTACCGTACATGACATGATCAGGTTATCTGCATTGGCGAAAGTTTTGTCGCCCATGGCTTGATAACCACCACCCATGCTGATCAGACCTTCTTTAATCAAGGTTAAACCAATCAATAGAACTACAATACCCGTTACTAGTGGAGTAATGAGTTTTTTCACCCAAGGCAAAATGCGTGACACGCCCATTTCAATAAATGAACCTGCAATCACTACACCAAAGATCGAAGACATCACCGCTTCTACAGGCGTGCCTGCAGCGACCATCGCTGAACCGATCCCAATGATTGGGCCAATAAAGTTGAAACTTGTACCCTGAACAATCAGCAAGCCTGCACCAAAGGGACCCACTTTCTTGGATTGTAAGAAAGTTGCAATACCAGAGATCACCAAAGACATGGACAAGATCATATTGGTGTCTTCTTTAGACACACCCAATGCCAGACAGATCAGTAAACCTGGCGTTACAATTGGGACAATAATGGCCAATAAATGCTGGAATGCGGCTAAAAATGCGATAAACGGTTTAGGATGATCTTCAAGGCCGTAGACAAGGTCAAGTTGATCTTTAGAAGGAGGAGATTGATTAAAATCAGACATGTGTCAATGCAAATTAAGGCTGGGTGGCGCTATTCTAATCGAGTTACACGTCATTACAAAAGTAATTGGAAAAAAAATTGACGCTCTCTACAAACAGTCACTGTCAAAAGTTTGTATTTTTCTGTATAATTTGCCCTCAAATTTAAAACGTATCGAATTTACATGTCAGATATTAAAACTCTCCGTAACATTGCCATTATCGCGCACGTCGACCATGGTAAAACCACTCTTGTAGACAAACTTTTGCAACAATCAGGTGCTCTCGGTGATCGCGCGGGTGAGATCGAGCGTGTCATGGATTCGAACGCGTTAGAATCTGAACGTGGTATTACCATTCTTGCAAAAAATACTGCAATCAAGTGGTTAGATAAACGTACAGATACAGAATACCGTATTAACATCGTGGACACCCCGGGACACGCCGACTTTGGTGGTGAAGTTGAACGTGTAATGTCGATGGTTGACTGCGTACTGCTTCTTGTAGATTCACAAGAAGGTCCTATGCCACAAACCCGTTTCGTAACGCAAAAAGCGTTCGCACGTGGTTTAAAACCAATCGTAATTATCAATAAAGTTGATAAACCAAGTGCGCGTCCAGACTGGGTAATCGATCAAGTATTCGACCTGTTCGACAACCTTGGCGGTACTGATGAACAGTTAGACTTCCCAGTAGTTTATGCTTCTGGTCTTCGTGGGGTTGCTGGTCCTTCTCCAGAAGAACTTGCTGACGACATGACTCCATTGTTCCAAACAATCGTAGACATCGTTGAGCCACCAGCAGTTGACGTTGATGGTCCATTCCAGATGCAAATTTCATCTTTGGACTATAACAGCTTCGTAGGTGTAATCGGTGTTGGTCGTATCCAGCGCGGTTCAGTGAAATTAAACACTCCTGTGACTGTGATCGACAAAGAAGGCAAAACCCGTAACGGCCGTATCTTGAAAATCATGGGTTACCATGGTTTAGAACGTGTTGACATTGAAGAAGCTTCTGCAGGTGATATCGTTTGCGTAACTGGTATCGATGCACTGAACATTTCAGATACGATCTGTGATCCTAAAAACGTTGAAGCGCTTCCAGCACTTTCTGTAGATGAACCTACCGTGTCTATGACATTCCAGGTGAACAACTCTCCGTTTGCTGGTAAAGAAGGTAAATTCGTAACTTCACGTAACATCCGTGAGCGTCTTGATCGCGAATTGATCCACAACGTAGCACTTCGTGTTGAAGATACTGACAGTCCTGACCGTTTCAAAGTATCTGGTCGTGGTGAGCTTCACCTTTCTGTACTGATCGAAAACATGCGTCGTGAAGGCTTCGAGCTTGGTGTATCACGTCCACAAGTGATCATGAAAGAAATCGACGGTCAAATGCAAGAACCGTATGAAAACGTAACGTTTGACGTTGAAGAACAGCACCAAGGTTCTGTAATGGAACAAATGGGTCACCGTAAAGGCGAAATGACCAATATGGAAGTTGACGGTAAAGGCCGTATCCGTATTGAAGCAACTGTTCCTTCACGTGGCTTGATCGGTTTCCGTTCTGAATTTATGACCATGACTTCTGGTACTGGTATCATGACTTCAAGCTTCTCGCACTACGGTCCTGCTAAACAAGGTACTGTTGCGAAACGTCAAAACGGTGTACTGATTTCTATGGTTCAAGGTACTTGCCTGGGCTATGCACTGTTCACACTTCAAGACCGTGGTCGTCTGTTTGCTAAACCACAGTTAGAAGTTTATGAAGGTATGATCGTAGGTATCAACTCACGTTCTGACGACATGGTGGTTAATCCAACTAAAGCGAAACAGTTAACTAACGTACGTGCGTCTGGTACTGATGAAGCATTGACTCTTGTTCCAAACCTTGAATACACGCTAGAACAAGCGCTTGAATTCATTGAAGATGACGAGCTAGTTGAAGTAACACCTAAGTCAATCCGTATCCGTAAGCGTTACCTGACTGAAAACGAACGTAAACGTAACCGTTCTAAATAAGACCGGTCACTCGTACGAAAAAAGCCGCTGAATCAGTTCAGCGGCTTTTTTATTGGGTAGAAATTACATACACTTAATAAATTAGTTTTAAATAGAAATCCCTAACTAATGTATAATCCATCACAAAATTGCATAAAAATACTGGTGACTTTATGAGCATTATTCAAGAATTTAAAGAATTTGCGGTAAAAGGCAATGTCATGGATCTCGCAGTGGGTGTGATCATTGGCGGTGCTTTCGGTAAAATTATCGATTCTATGGTGAAAGACATCATCATGCCTGTCGTGAGCTGGATCTTGGGTGGTGATGTTGATTACTCTAACTGGTTTGTCGTGTTAGGCGATAATCCAAATAATGTGACCAATTTGGCTGAAGCACAGGCAGCCGGTCTGAATGTCTTTGCTTATGGTAATTTCCTGACCATTCTCATTAACTTCTTGTTATTGGCATGGGTGGTGTTCTGGTTGGTGAAACTGATGAACAAACTACGCCGTAAACAAGAAGCAGCACCAGAGCCAGAAGCGACTCCGGAAGATATTGCATTGTTACGTGAAATCCGTGACGAGCTAAAAAAACGTCCGGAAGCTTAAGCTTTTGGAGTAAATAAAAAACGGCGCTGAGTGCGCCGTTTTTTATTGAATCCCTCCTTGCGAAGCAGTGCTTCTCACCCTTTGAAAAAAGGGGGACTCCTCCCTTTCTTAAAGGGAGATTGGGAGGGATTTATAAAATTAAAAATCCATCCGAAACTTAATTTCGACCAAATGAAAACCGAACTGACTTTTGATTGGGCCATGCAGAACATGTTCTGCAGCAGTAAAGACCAGTTTATCAATCACTGGAACGAGTTGGCCTTTTTTTACTTCACCAAGTTCACCACCGCGTTTAGCAGAGTTGCAAGTCGAGTACTGTTTGGCAATCTTAGAAAAATCTGCACCTGCTAGAATTTTCTTTTTGAGTTGTTCAGCAGTATCTTTATCCTTAACCAGAATATGACGGACAATCGCGGTCTTCATGATTTCTTACCTCGTACAGCAACCATACGCTTAGGTGAAAGCTTGACTTTTTTTAGCGGCTGGCATTCAGGACAATAAACTGATGCGCGCTGGCCGAGCTTGATATTTTGCAGTGTCGTTTCGCAGTTCACGCACATTTCTCCTGCACGGCCATAAGCCAGCAGCGTCTGCTGAAAATAACCATTTTCTCCCATGGCATTGGTATAGTCGCGTAAAGTAGAACCACCTAAGTCAATCGCCTGTTTCAAAATACGCTTAATCTCAACCACCAGTTTTTCAATCTGTTCGAAACTCAAACTTGAGGCTGGCTGGGCTGGATGAATACCCATATTGAACAGGCTTTCAGTTGCATAGATATTGCCTACGCCGACCACCACATGGTTATCCATAATTGCAACTTTGGTGCCAACGTTTTTATTTTTTAGTTTTTCAAATAGATACTCGGCATTAAAAGCCTCACTTAATGGCTCAGGTCCAAGCGTATCGATCAGTTTGCTTTGAGATTGAGCATCTAACCAGAGAATACAGCCGAAACGGCGCGGGTCATGGTAACGCAGCTGGATCTCTTCAAATTGAATAATCAGATGATCATGCTTGCGCAACTCTTCGTTGGCTTCACATAGACGAAAGCTGCCTGACATACCCAGATGCCAGAGCATTGTATCCTGTTCAAATTGCGCCAGAATATATTTGGAACGACGCGTAAGCTGTAGCAGGCGCTGTCCTTGCAGACGCGCGAGATCATCAGGAATTGGCCAACGTAAACTAGGCTGACGCACTTCAACTTTTAGCACTTGCTGATTGAGAAGGGGAAGGAGGCTGGTTTTGGTGGTTTCAACTTCGGGTAATTCAGGCATAACACTTAGCAGCTAATATCATGAGGCTAATATTGGGCGTTTTAAGTCTGAATGCAAGTCCTGTTTGAATAGAAGTTATAAGTAGGGCATTCAAAAATATTTTAACAATTGGTTAAAAAATAAACTTTAATATTGAGATGGTTTTAGATCCAAATAATAAAAACAGGAAATATATTGGTTGATTTTTAGTATTTAACTTACTGAAAAATATAAGATATGTAAATTTATTGTTATATAAAATATCTTTTCTTATAACTTAAAGTTTTACTAATAATAAAAAAAATGCTGAGTTTTTAAGTGAAAAGTTATGTAACGTTCTGTATCAAGTTATACAGGGCATGCATCAGGCTGCCTTTACTCTCTCCATATGTTTAGGTTTTATATGAAAAAGTTAAGTCTAGCTTTATTGCCATTGATGGCAGCCATGACCTCTGCTCAGGCTGAGTCTGCATTTGATTCTCAAGGGCAGTACCTGTTAGGCGACTGGAATAGAAAACGTACTGAACTTGCTCAACAAGGCATCAAGTTTGAAGCAAACTTGCTGACAGATACAGCGTATTTAGCTGATGGCGGCCGTAATGAAGGAGCTGATCCTTTAACTTCAGCACAGTTATGGTTAGGTACACAGTTAGACATGGAAAAACTGGCTGGCTGGGATGGCGTAACTGTTCGTGCAGTTGCGACTGCGCGTCAGGGACAAAGTACATCGGTACGTGATTTACAAGGTGATGCAGCTCAATGGGCCAATGTTCAAGGAACATTTGGTCGTGGTAATCAGGACAGCCGTTTAACCGAACTTTCAATTGAAAAGAACTATAAGGAACAAGGCCTGAGTATTAAAGCTGGTCGTCTGGGTCTGGGTATGGACTTTAACGTAATGGCTTGTGATTTTGCCAGTACAGCATTTTGTGCTGCGCAAATGGGCAAATGGCAGGGCAATATCTGGATGAATACCCCAGTCGCACAATGGGGTGCACGTGTAAAACAGCAGTTAAACCCTGAAGTTGCTGTACAAGTCGGTGTTTATGAATTTAATCCTGATAACGGCAATGGTGCTAAAGAAGGTCAGGGCTGGAGCTTGGATACCGACAATGCTGATGGCGTGACGATTCCTGCAGAAGTAATCTGGACACCAAAATCATTAGTAAATGGTTTGCCTGGCAGCTATCGTGTAGGCGGTATGTATAACACTGCTGATGATGTTGCCAACCAGAAAGATGTTGCGACAGGTGAAGGAAAAAACCGTACCTTTGCGGGCTGGTTAGCTGTAGAGCAGCAGTTGACTTCAACAGGTAATGGCCGTCAGGGTCTACACTCATTCGCTAACTTTACCTGGCATGACCGTGATACCAATAAAGTGGATAATTCACAACAGTTGGGTCTGAAATATATTGGTCTGGTAGATAGCCAGCCTAATGATATTTTAGGTTTAGCGGTTAACCGTGTACATGTAAATGACCGCTTTGCAGATTCACGTCCAGTATATGATGCGAGTGCCGAATACAATATCGAACTCAACTACAGCTATAACGCAACAAAATGGCTGATGCTACGTCCAAACCTGCAATACGTTATAAATCCGGGGTCTAGCAACCAAGTAGATAATGCATTGGTGTTAGGTTTGACTACACGAGTGATCTTCTAAAAAGAATTTAATCACGTTATAAATAAACAGGCTCATCAAAGCCTGTTTTTTATTTTTTGGTAAAAAGTTCTGAAAAGCCACTTCACAAAAAGAGGGAATACCGCGTGTCACTACTATTTCAGCCGGTTCAGTTTGGATCATTGCAACTTAAAAATAAAATTGTGATTGCCCCGATGTGTCAGTACTCTGCAACCGAGCAAGGTGAAATCACTTACTGGCATGAACAACAATGGGCCAATTATGCCTTATCCGGTGCAGGTCTTTGCATTGTGGAAGCCACTGCTGTACAGCCTGAAGGCCGCATCAGTTATGCTGATTTAGGGCTTTGGAATGATCAGCAGGCCAGTCAGATCAAAACCTTATTGCAAAAGGTCAAATCAATTTCTCCTATGCCTTTTGCCATACAGCTTGCACATGCAGGCCGTAAAGCTTCTACAGATAAACCTTGGGGGGGCAAAGGGCAGTTCGCCCCAGATCATGCACTCGGTTGGCAAACTGTCTCTGCCAGTGATATTCCTTTCCAAGCTCATGAACATCCACCCAAGTCTTTAAGTGTTGATGAAATCCAGCAAGTGATTCAGGATTTCGCGGCCAGTGCCAAGCGAGCGGTTGAAGCAGGCTTTGAATTAATTGAACTACATGCAGCACATGGTTATCTATTGCATCAGTTCATGTCACCGTTATCGAATCATCGTCAGGATCAATATGGTGGTTCATTTGAAAACCGTATTCGTCTGACGCTTGAAGTATTTGAAGCAATTAAAGCTGCAGTACCAGAAGGTTTTCCAATTGGTGTTCGTATCTCAGCAACGGACTGGATGGATGGCGTAGAAAGTTGGGATGTAGAATCTTCAGTTGAACTATCCAAAGCACTAGAGAAGCTAGGTGCAGTCTACATTCATGTTTCGAGTGCAGGTTTACATGTAGATCAGAAAATTGATGTGCATCCGAATTATCAGGTCCCTTTTGCTGAAGCGATTAAAAAAGACGTAAATATTCCAGTCATTGCTGTGGGTCTGATTACCGATGCACAGCAGGCAGAAGGCATACTGGAATATAAACAGGCTGATGCGATCGCGATTGCACGTGCCTTGCTTTATGATCCACGCTGGCCTTGGCATGCCGCAGTAACGCTGGATGAGAAAATAGCCATTTCTCCACAATATTTACGTTCTGCACCGCATGGCTTAAATCAGTTGTTTGAATCGTTTTAAGGCCATTTTTTCTTAGAAAGGCTTATAATAACGCATCTCATACAACAGGACATTTCATATGATTATTGCGGTAATTGTGCCTATATTTTTATTATTGGCACTAGGTTACCTGAGTGTGAAATGTCAAATTCTAAAAAAAGAACAGGTTGAAATGGTAGGGGCCTTTGTCATCAAAGTGGCCTTACCATTACTGTTCTTCCAGTTTCTAGCCTCTAAAGATCTGCATGAAATCTGGTATTTTGAATACTTTGCGGTCTATACCTCTGTCACTTTATTACTTTATGGTTTCAGCTTCTGGCTGATGCGCCGTCAGTTCAAGAACACGTCTTCGCATAGTGCTGTTCTGTCCTTAGGGGCAGCGATGTCCAATACCGGATTGATCGGTACAGCAGTACTCACTTTATTGGTGGGACAGCATGCAATGACCTATACCTCACTGGTAGTCATTATTGAAAGCATGATCCTGATTCCAATGGTCTTGATCTTGGCTGCACTCGGTACCCAACACCAAGCCAATCTGGGTAGTCTTGTGAAAAGTACTATTCTGATGCTGTTCCAGAACCCTTTATTTATGGGGGTGATGCTGGGTATGGCCTGTGCGATTTTTGAAATTCGCCTGCCAATTTATCTGGACCAGGTCTTTGCCATGATTGGACAGACTGCCTCACCTTTGGCGCTGTTCGCGATTGGTGGCGGAATCGTGGGCATGAGCCTGAAATATGTAAATCTGCAAAGTTTCTATTTGGTATTTTCCAGTAATATTCTAATGCCAATCCTGATGTATCTGGGCCTGAGTCGACTGACTCAGCTAAGTCAGGAAATGATTTATGCCGGGACCTTGATCGCAGCACTGCCTATGCCAACGATTTTCGGTATGTTGGGGCAGGCGTATGGCCTCAATGAGCGGACTCTAACGCCATTATTAATGAGTACCATTGCAGGTTTTGTGGTTGCCAGTGGACTTATTACTTTGTGGTGGAGTTAAACAAGCTGGCTTATAAATCTATAGTCCATAAAAAAGCTCCAACAGGAGCTTTTTTATTTTAATTAAGTCTGATCAACTTTTTTTGGCAGGTGCTTTTTTCTGCTCGGCAATCATTTTATCCACTGCTGCTAGAGATTCTCTGGCCTTAGGAATATTTTCCTGTGCCAGGGCTGCAAAGATCTTTTTCGCTTCAGGCAAGTTTTGCGCAACAATACTGCCGTTGGCAAACATATTGCCAATCGCCATCAGGGCAGGGACATAGCCTTTTTTTGCCAGATCCTGAATACTGCTCAAACCTTGCTGGATCGGCTTTTCATTCTTGGTTTTAAAGCCGTTGCTGATGTCATATAAGGCTTTGGCATGAATGGCCGGCATATTGCCCTTGCTAATAAGAGGCTGTAATTTTTTCAAGGCCTGCTGGTCAGAAGCTGTTTTGCCTTCAGCAAATAGAAGTACAGCTAGATCTACGGTTGCTTCATCGAAATTGGCTGCCGATGCGCGTTCTAGGTATTGCTTGGCTTTGCCCAAATCCTGCTTAAGACCTAAAGTACCACCTGTGTAATTTTTGCCCAGTACATAGTTGGCCACTGGATAACCTTTGCTGGCGGCCTGTTCATATAGCTGAATAGCCTTTTTTTCGTCCTTCGCAGTGCCTTGACCAGTTTGCGTTAAATAGCCTAAGTTATAGATAGCCTGTGCATTTCCCTGGCTGGCCAGTTTGCTTAAAGCATCGTAGGCACCCTTGAAATTCTTGGCATTCACCATCTCTTCAATTTTGGCAAATTGAGGATCGACTGGGGCATTTGAAGTGTTTGCGAGGGCAAATTGGCTGGACACTGCAAGAATTGCAGCAAGTACTAATTTTTTCATTGTTCCGATAACCTTAATTTTTCTAACACCTAATTCCATGGTGCGATTTTTGTCGTTTTCATCTACATCATAAGACGATTTCAGGCTTTGTAAATACTGAATATGTGACTAATTACAAATTATTTGAGAATCATATAGGAGATGAATCAGTAAAAGAGTGCTTGGTTTAAGGTGTGTTTTATTTAGTCAATCTTTGTCTATTTAATTGTTTATTCTAATAAAAATAAAAAAGCCAGAATTGAATTCTGGCTTTTGCATCAAGAGAACAGTTAGTTATTGTGGACGTGCCACATCACCACTTAAAGCTTCAGGCAATTCAAGAACTTGTACATCCAGCTCAGCTAACGCTTCAGGTTTGGCAACTACCAAAGCCTGATAACCCTCCTCTGTACCAATGCTATTGACCACTTCGACGTCATTGTGCAGCTTGGTCGCAACAGCAGGTGCTTCGCCTGTACCTTGAATCAAATGCAACCAGTGTTTGGGTTTAGCTTTAAACCATAAGCGAGCAATCACTTCCTGACCCAGATAACAGCCTTTGTCATAGTGAATGCCTTCACGTTGATGCAGACGCAATTCCTGTGGCTGGAACAAGGTCGCGGTAGCTGCTTGAATCCAGGCCTGACCTGAGGCAATGGCTTGCTTTTGCCAAAGGGCAACATCCGTTGCAGTTTCAACAAAATCGGTGTGGATGTCATTAATGACTGGATAAACCGGGCCAACCTGTTCCAGTTTCATTTTTGAAAAAGCACCAAACTTTTTAATGTGGCTGGCCAGTTCTGCTGCCTGATCTTCAGGGCTGACAATTTCAAAGCTTTCCGGATTAATTTTTTTCAGCCAGATACCAAACTGGATACGTCCTTTCAAGCTACAGATCGCTGTATAGCGAGTCAGGTTTTCAGCCAGAGTTTCGACATTTAAAGTGACTTGACCCTGAAGGAATTTTTGCGCATCTACTCCATTCAGCGTAAATAAGGTAAAAGCAGGAGATGTTGCCATGATCAGCCTCAGTTCGAATACTAAAAATCAATCAAGCTATTGTGCAGCAAGCATTTAATAGAGGCAAACAAAAAAGCCAACAATCGAGATTGTTGACTTCTAGGGAGTGGCTATTTAATGATGCGACGAGGTTGGCAGAGGTGAATCACAAGGGAATTTGCCTCCACAGACCCGTACTGTTTCCATCATGCCTTGATCTTCATGATCGAGGATATGACAGTGCTGTACAAAATCGCCTTCAAATTTCTTGTAATGGCTTCGAAGAATAAATTTATAGTTCGCTTTGATAAACAGGGTGTCTTTGAATTGTCCTTTCATGCCACGATATTGCACATCATCTGTGTCATTATCATCAGGTGCTAATTCACTCACATCAACTTCTTTGGATTCGCCATTAGGGCCAGTGACAGTTTTTAAGATTTTAACAATCTGGAATGGATTAACATGAATATGGAAAGGATGGCCACCGAAAGCTTCGGTTGTCAGTTCCCATTCATCCGTCTGCCCAATTTGTAACTGACGCACATATTCACGATCCGGATCTTTAGCATGTGTCCGACCGACTGATCCTTCGCCATCAAATGCATCTCCAAAACTGAGTAAGTCACCATCTTCTTTATGGCGGAAGCCAAATTTAAGGCCATTTGCGAAAGCCAGCTCAAATTTACTGTATTGTTTCGGTCTGGAGGCAACCAGCTTGTCAATTGCTGGAGTCATCAATGATGGATGATCAGTAAAGGCAGTAAGATCAAGCTTGGATAACTGAGTCTGAATTTCTTTGCTTAAACCAATTTTTTTAGCTCGCTCTTGTAGGAACTGGGCAGGAGTCTGTGCTTTTGTCTTACTTGCCTGTACATGGACCCATCCCAGTAGTTGAGCATTGAAAGCATGGTTCGGAGCTAGTTGAGGAGTAATTTGACCCGTTGGGATCGGTGCATTCACTTCATCCTCAATATTTAATTTGGCGTCATAAATGCAGTATTTGTTGGTGGTTGGGAAGGTGACCATTGCATCATGACGATAACCAGGCTGGAACACAGACAGTGTTCTGCGCTGTACCTGAGTCATGGTCAAACCATCTTGAGCAATCGTATAAACAGGTAAGCTTTTTAAACTCTCATTAAACTCTTTTGGATCTGCTTCCTGATATGCCAGACAGGCTTTAAGGGTGTCTGCGGCGCTAAATTTACTGGAGTTTGGCAGTTCTTTAATAATCAAACCAATGGTGTCGCGTACACCACCATGAATCATGCGCCAGCGATTAAATGCATTCTGTTCAACTTTGATCTCTCCTAAAACTTTACCATTGATAGACGTATAAAAGTTCTGGCCGGCCCAAGAGCCAGGATTAGCGATATCTGTATAATCTTCAAGTAATCCTAAGCCTTTACCTTCGCAATTGTTAGGAATATCGAATTTTACATCCGGATCAGGGTTAGAACATCGATATTGAATTTGCTGGAATAGCAGGATGTTTTCATTTGGATAGCTATTTTTTTCTTTCCATAAAATGTCCATATCGCCTATTTCAGTGACTTTGCCATTTTTTACTTTTGGAGTTCTTGAGCCTTCTACAATTAATGGGCCTGCCATACCGCTCGATACCTGAATAGCTGTTGAGCCATGCAGATGGGCATGATACCAGTAGGTTCCTGCCGGATGATTCGGCTCCATTTTGTACTGATAGTCAAATTTTTCCTGAGGTTTAAATTTCAGGAAAACATTATCGCTGTTGCCTTGAGGGCTTACCCAGAAACCATGGGTATGCAGATTAGTAGTATTGAAACAATGTGGATCGTTCACATTATCCACTTTGTCTGGGCAGGTGGCTTTCTGTTCAGGTGGAAGCTGGTTATTTAGGTTAATTTTTAGGATTTCACCTTGTTTGACCCGGATCTGCGGACCGACTAAAAGGTCTTCAACAGACTCTCCAGCTTTTTTCTTGTTAAACAAGCTGGCATTAGTGAGATAACCTCTGACGAATAGTTGATCCCAGGTACTATTTCTCGGATTGTAAATCTTGCCGGTTTTATAAGCGACGATCAGTTCATGGGTGCCTTTGGAATTTTTTTGCAATAGTGGCGGATTGCTAATCAAAGTATCGGATGTTGTTGGAGAAGGTTGTGGATTGTTGGGATTATTGGGAGTGGTTGGAGGATTAGGATTGTTGGGAGTTGGCGGTTTAGGATTGGAAGGATTTTTACCTCCATTCCAGCTTGCTGCCAGTACAGCGATCACTGCAGCAACGATACCAATAATGGCGAGTTGTATCATTGTAATCACCCTTATGTGCTTTTGTGATGAGTGTTGTTGTTATGAAGTAATTCGAGGGTAGATTTACAAAGTTGAGATACAGACTGTTATCACTAAATTAGGGGGAGGCGACAGACGGTAAGCTAAAATGACGTGTATAAAGTATTTTAGATAGGGATGCGTTTCATAAGCCTATGTTTATGCATCGTTGTCCAATAAATATTTAACGTATTTTTAAAATTGTAAGAAAGTCTTAAAAAATATATGGAATTTAGAATGTAACTTATTTCGGGGTATGTCTGAACCTGAAAAATGATTTTTTCGCCTAAACTCATCGAGCAATATCTGCAATGAAATTTACTATTTCCGGTTAAAAATTATGCTTAACACTGAAATGTAAAACATAGATTCGGTTTTTTATTAAATGAACTATTTCTAAAAATTAAAAAATTCTAAGCTCTGATTTCATATGAAATTTATCTTTGTACACGACAAAAAAAGATAACTCATTGAAATAATGGCATAATACTTGTTTTCTGACGACGAATATGATGACACATTTCAATGAGTTACATCTCATCTTAAACAAATATCTAAAGTGGAACAAGTCACATGCAAAATGTTTTACACTGATTATGCTTGCATTAATTGTAAAACAGACATGTAATCTTTCTTCTGCATCTAAAGCCTTACCCATCAAGTGCTTACCACAATCATTTTATCGACGTATACAACGCTTCTTTGCAGATCAGTATTTCGATTATCGTCAAATTTCTCAGTTAATTTTCAATATATTTTCATTCGATAAAGTCCAATTAACTTTGGATAGAACTAATTGGAAATGGGGAAAACGAGATATTAATATCTTGATGTTAGCCATCGTCTATCGTGGAATAGCGATACCTATTGTTTGGACATTGCTCAATAAACGTGGAAATTCAGATACAAAAGAGCGTATTGCTTTGATTCAACGCTTTATCTCCATTTTTGGTAAAGATCGTATTGTGAATGTGTTTGCAGACAGAGAATTTATCGGTGAGAAATGGTTTACATGGTTAATTGAAAATGACATTAACTTCTGTATACGTGTTAAAAAAACTTTATTGTGACCAATCACTTAGCCAAGAATCATAAAATTAGTGATTTATTTCGTCATCTTCAAGTTGGTCAAACTGAATGTCGTAAACGACGTATTTGGGTTGGTCGAGTGAAACTGTAT
>NZ_JBHDVN010000044.1:0-22612 GCF_046635365.1 Acinetobacter sp. NIOH-H-8 | reverse complement strand
ACTTCATGTACAACCATCATTTTAAAGGCGAAGCTATAATCACGTTGTGTGCGTTTAACTCGTTGTTCTTGTGCATGTTCCATAAAATAAGTCTCTTAAGGTGTAAACTTATTTCAGGACGGGACATTAAGCTGATCAAAAAAACCTCATCGAATGATGAGGTTTTTTTATTCAGAAATAAAATCTTTAGCATGAATTTCATAAATTACAGCCCGATATTTAGGTTTATCTAGGTGGTTGGTAATTTTTCCACCTACACGTTCTGCAATTTTTCGGCTAGCCCAGTTTTCTTCGGCTACCGGATAGCTCAAAGCTTTGATCCCTAATGTATTGAAAGCATAGGCCACAATGCAACGTACTGCCTCATGTCCATAATGATGACCATGCGCCTTTTCACGAATCCAGATACCCACTTCAGGTATTTCATCATGCAGTCGATGTAAACCACATAGTCCGATAAATTCATGTCTTTCAATATGACGGATCACAAAGATATATTCTTTATGATCAGCCATATTGTTTAGCCAGTTTTGCCAGACTGTTGTAAATACCTGTTCAGATTCCGGTGCATCCCATGCCATAAAACGAGTCAGACTCGGGGTAATCGAGGCATAGGCTTCCGCAGCATCAGATGGCTTAAAATAATCTAAAACAAGACGTTCACTTTGTAGTATGGGCAAAACCCTTTGCATTTGTTGAACTAGTTCTTCCACTCAAACTCACTAAAACTTTCTTGTTCTTTCAGCGATGCTTCAACAGCTTGTGCCAACTGATTTAATAAACTTTGTTCTGTAATCCGGTCCAGCCAGTCCTGTTCTTCATCCGGATAAGAAGCAATTTCACAAATCAGGTGCCCTTCCTGGTCTCGTGTCTCACAGCTCACTGATAATGGCAACTCATGTTCATCGACACTTACGGCCACTTGTGCACCACTTTGCGCCAAAGTCTTAAAGCCATATTTACCGAGCTCTTCCGTCAGCAGATGTGCCACATATTCCTGAGTCTGCTGACTGCCCTGTAATTGTTGCTGGCTCTGAGGATTGGCCATAAATTTTAATTTTCGCATTGCTACATCCAAATGGCTTTTTTGTTGTATGGTTTTAGCATAAGCCAATATAAACAAAACAGCCAAGCAAAAGCTTGGCTGTTTCATGTAAATTTTAGAATTATTCTGTCACTTCAATCGCCAGACCAGCTTGAGAAGTCAGTTCAGTGAAGGTTGGGAAACTGGTTGCGACAGTTTCAGTCCCAACAATCTTAATTTCACCTGAGTTACGCAGACCTGCGATTGAGAAGCTCATGGCAATACGATGATCATGATGCGATTCAATTTCACCACCGGTAAAGATTGGTGACCAGTCGCCTGTCTTACCTTTACCTTCAATGATAATGCCGTCATCAGTTGGTGTGCAATCAATACCCATGGTTTTCAAACCATCAGCCATCACCTGAATACGATCCGATTCTTTGACACGCAGCTCAGCAGCACCAGTTAGAATCGTTTGGCCTTCAGCACAAGCTGCCGCGATAAACAATGCCGGGAATTCATCAATTGCTAGTGGCACTTGGTCTTCCGGCATATGAATGCCTTTTAAGGTACGTGTACCACGGATACGAATATCCGCGATCGGTTCACCGCCCGCAATACGTTCATTTTCAACAGCGATGTCGGCTCCCATCTGTTTCAGGATTTCGACGACACCAGTACGGGTTGGGTTAATGCCTACCGCTTCCAAAGTCACGTCAGCATTTTCAGTAATCGCTGCACCGACCATAAAGAAAGCAGCAGAAGAAATATCCGATGGGACTTGAATATTGGTACCCACCAGTTTGCCGCCACCTTGCAGGGAAATACGGTTAGCTTCAGTTTTTACGTCATAACCAAACGCACGCAACATACGTTCAGTATGGTCACGGGTTGGTTCAGGTTCAGTCACTGAAGTTTCGCCCTCAGCCCAAAGACCCGCTAGCAAAATCCCAGACTTCACCTGAGCCGATGCCATTGGCAAGTCGTATTGAATACCTTTCAGGTTTTGATTACCGGTAATCGATACTGGTGGTGTACCACGTTCACCCGTAGTTTGAATCTGTGCACCCATCAAACGTAATGGTTTAGCAATACGCTCCATTGGACGTTTAGATAGTGAAGCATCGCCAGTCATTACAGAATCAAATTTCTGTGCTGACAGCATGCCAGACAGCAGACGCATCGAAGTACCCGAGTTACCCATGTAAAGCGCAGATTTTGGTGCTTTCAGACCATGCATACCCACGCCATGAATGGTCACTTCGCCATTTTTAGGACCTTCAATGCTTACACCCATATCACGGAACGCCTGTAAAGTTGCAAGGGCATCTTCCCCCTCAAGGAACCCGGTCACATGCGTTGTGCCTTCAGCGATGGCACCAAACATGATGGAACGGTGTGACACAGATTTGTCACCTGGCACGGTAAATTTACCCTGGAACGTCTTGGCACCTGGTTGAATGGTAAATTGTTGTGTCACTTTATTTTTCTCCATGAGAGGTTTCTTGGCGAGCATATGATTGAAGTGCTGACGCGCAGCCTGCGCATGCCCCAATAAGCCCATTAAGGCTTGTGAATCTTCATCTTCAATCAGCTTGCGGATAATCGCGAGTTGAGCTTCAAAGCCGTCCACGGCATTGAGAATCGCCTTTTTATTGGCAAAAAAGATGTCATGCCACATTTGTGGATCACTGGCAGCAATACGCGAGAAGTCGCGGAAGCCACCGGCAGCATAACGAAAAATATCCAGATTGTCTTCGCGCTTGGCCAGTTGTTCGACCAAGTTGAAGGCCATCAGGTGCGGAAGATGACTAGTATGTGCCAGCACTTCATCGTGCTTTTCCACATCCATACAAATCACTTCCGCCTTTGCCGCCTGCCACAGTTGAATCAGTTTCTCGACCGCCCATTGTCCGCTGCTTGGCAACGGTGTCAAAATCACCTTGTGATTAGCGAACAGATCCACCTTACCCGCATGTACACCAGTATGTTCTGCACCCGCAATTGGATGCCCCGGCACAAAACCGGCTGGTAGATTTTCACCAAATACGGCTTTGGCTGCTTCTACCACATTACCTTTGGTACTACCCACATCGGTGATAATGGCGCCCTCAGCCAGATATGGCTTGACGGTTTCCAATACCTTTTGCGTTGCACGAACAGGTAAAGCCAGCACCACCAGGTCTGCACCTTGAACAGCTTCTACAGGATCTGCATAGCCGTCTGAAATCAGACCAAGTGCCTTGGCATCTTCCAAGGTTTTTTGTGAGCGGGTCGATGCCACGATGTCATTGGCTAAATGCTCGGCCTTAATGACACGCGCCAGGCTTGAACCAATCAGTCCAAGTCCGATAAAGGCAACTTTTTCAAACAGTGGCTGCGACATAACTTAAGCTTTCGCCTCTAAGCCAAGTACTTTACCTAATGCAGCAAGAAATTTGGCATTTTCAGCTTCAGTACCAATCGATACACGCAGGTGATTTGGAATACCCACTGGACGTACGATCACCCCTTCTTTCAACAACTTGTTAAATGTTTCTGCTGGGTCAGCCTGTACATCAACCAAGATGAAATTCGCGCGTGAAGGTACATAGTTCAGGCCTAAAGCTTTGAAACCCGCTTCTAGCTGAGCCATACCCGCCTTGTTCACTTCACGAGATTTCTCGATAAATGCTTCATCTTTCAGTGCAGCCACCGCAGCCACCATAGCTAAATGGTTGACGTTGAATGGCTGACGGATACGGTTCAAGTAATCAGTCACTTCAACAGATGCCAAAGCAAAACCAACACGCAGCGCAGCCAGACCATAGCACTTAGACAGCGTACGGCTGACAATCAGGTTTGGATACTGTTTCAGGAATTTCAGGCTATTGAAGTTCTCTGGGAAATATTCCACATAGGCTTCATCTAGCACCACGATCACGTTCGCAGGAACTTTCTGCATGAATGCTTCAAATTCAGCTTCTTCAAACCAGGTCCCTGTCGGGTTATTCGGGTTTGCAACAAAGATCAGCTTGGTGTTGTCTTTTACCGCAGCCGCCATCGCTTCAAGGTCATGTGAGAAACCTTTAGCAGGTACTTCGATCGCTTCAGCGTTAATCGCTTGAGTCACCAGTGCATATACCGCAAACGCATGCTGGCTATAAATCACTGAATCTTTTTCAGAAACAAATGCACGGGCGAATATTTCCAGTAAGTCGTTTGAACCATTACCTAAAGTAATCTGGTTATGATCAAAACCGAATTGTGTCTTGATCTGATCTTTCAGGATAAAGCCACCGCCATCAGGATAACGACCAATTTCCGCCAGTTCCGCAGCCACTGCTTCTTTGACTTTATCTGAACAGCCCAGCGGGTTTTCATTTGAAGCCAGTTTTACGATATCAGTGATGCCCAACTCACGCTCAAGTTCACTGATCGGTTTACCTGGTTGATATGGCTTTAATTTAGAGATGCCTTCATTGGCTGGGACAAACGACATTTTATACTTCCGATTTACAGATGAAACAGTGGTTAGCACCCTCGCACTAACCACGAAAGGCTGCTTTTATAAAACAGCTGCAGGATATGAACCAAGCACGCGGACTTCTTTCACAAACGGACGAATTTCTTCGATCGCAGCTTTAACATTTTCCTGCTCAATATGACCTTCAAGATCGATAAAGAATACATAAGCCCATTTTTCAGGAAGTGCAGGTCGAGTTTCAATACTGGTTAGACTAATGTTGTGCTTGGCAAATGGAGCCAGAATTTCCAGCAATGCACCGGCACGGTCATGCGCAGATACCAGTAATGAAGTTTTATCATTGCCGCTTTGTGGCACTTTTTCACGGCCAATCACCAGGAAGCGTGTCGTGTTCTCTGGATTGTCTTCAATATTGCTGTGCATAATCTCAAGATTATAAATATTCGCAGCAATTTCAGAAGCAATCGCAGCAGAATGCCATTCATTCTGAATACGGCGCGCAGCTTCAGCATTTGAACTGAGTGCCACACGTTCTACACCTGGATAATGGGCATCCAGCCATTTACGGCACTGAGCCAGAGTTTGCTGATGTGCATAGATCTGCTTAATACTGTCTTTACGGGTATTTTCAGAGATCAGGAACTGGTGATGAATGGGTAATTCCACTTCGCCAATCACATTCAGATGCGAAGTCTTGAAACAGTCTAAAGTATGGTTCACTACACCTTCAGAGGAGTTCTCAACCGGCACCAGACCATAATGTGCACTGCCCGCTTCTACTTCACGGAACACTTCATCAATGGTGGGTAATGGACGAACCACAGCATCATGACCAAAATGTTTCAATACTGCTGAATGTGTGTAGGTACCAACAGGTCCCAAAAATGCAATACTTTGCGGTGCTTCAAGCGCCAAACAAGCCGACATGATCTCGCGGAACAGACGTGCCATCGTCGTATCTGACAATGGTCCTTCATTGCGCTCCATAACATTGCGCAAAACCTGTGCTTCACGTTCCGGACGGTAAAACAGCGGATTTTCTTCAGATGCGAATTTCGCTTTTGCTACAGCCTCAGCCAAACGTGCACGACGGTTAATCAATTGCTGGATTTGTTGATCAACTGAATCGATATCTTCACGAATTTTAGCCAAATCTAAAGAAGCCGTTGTGTTTTGATCGTCGTTGATCATCGTGATGTCGCCCTTCATAAACCTTATCTGTGCAGTATAACAATTAGTGCGCTGCAAATGTTACACAATATAACTTTAGTAGATTAATTCTTAAAAACAGGGATTTGATTTTAACCGTTCATCGCTTTAGTCATATCTGGTAACATTTCTTTCAGCATTTTCGCATCTTTTACATTATCAAATTGTAAACTTTGCCCGCCCATCTTAACTGATTTTTATCAAGATGAAATATCACTATTTCTTAATCTACATAACGATTTTAAGCATAAGAAAATAAAAATAAAGCCATCTCGATTCCTCTAGTTTAACTACTTAAAATCTGAGTGACAGTTCACAATAAAATGCACATAGAAAACTGTTTTTTTTGATCATTTTCCTTTGATTTAATTGGATTTTTTACACTAAATCACTATTTAGTTACAAAGCAGAGACGTTTTTTAAACCTTAAATCGCTAGTCTAATTTAAAACTATATTGGGGGTGCCTATAATGCCAAAAAGAATAGCGGTACTTGTAACGAATAATTTTGAAGATCTTGAATATACTGAACCTGTTGCAGCCTTACTTGCTGCAGAGCACAGTGTCTGTAATATTGAACTCCATGCCGGAAAAGTCGTACATGGATTACATGGCCAGTCGAGTGTAACGATTGATCGGGCAATTGATCATATCAGTATTGATGATTTTGATGCCCTGCTCATTCCGGGCGGTGAATCGCCTGTGTCCCTCGCCAACGATACACGAGTCTTACATTTCATTCAGGCTTTTAATGAGGCCACAAAGACCATTTTTAGTCTTTGTGACGCATCTTTATTACTCAGTGAAGCTGATATTTTAAAGAACCGCATCATTACCAGTATCCGTGCACATGCTCCTCGGGTACAACATGCGGGTGCGACTTATTATGATGTCGAACTGGTCAATGACAATAATCAGCTGATTTCATCTCGAGTACCCAATGATTTGCCAATTTTTATTCATGAATGTCTGGATGTACTAAAATCTTAAAATAATAAAACATCTAGATTTCAAGAATATTCTTTCCATAAAAAAAGAGTCCATTTAGGACTCTTTTTTATCTGTTTATTTTTAACGTCCAAGCAAACCACGTGCAACAATTTCTTTCATGATTTCATTGGTACCGCCATAGATCCGTTGAATGCGGGCATCGACAAAGAAACGCGAAATCGGATATTCCGTCATATAGCCATAACCACCAAAGAGCTGAAGCAGATTATCAGCAACTTTCATCTGCATATCAGTAGAGAAACTCTTTAGCGCTGCTGCCGTTTCTACATGCAGCTTGCCTTGCATATACAACTCAACATTCTGGTTATAGAAAGCTGCTGTTGCCAGCTCGTCAATCTTGGCCTGTGCCAGTACAAAACGGGTATTCTGAAACTGGCCAATCGCCTGACCAAAGGCCTGACGCTCTTTGACATATTGAGTCGTTACATCAATCGAGCCACGAATGGCGCCCAGTGCAGTAGCAGCAATAGCGGTACGTTCACGTGGGAGTTCCTGCATTAGGTATACAAAGCCCTGACCTGGCTGACCCAGCAACTGATCTTTCGGTACTTTAACATTATCGAAGAACAGCTCTGAAGTATCCTGTGAATGCAGACCAATCTTGTCCAGATTCTTACCTTTTTTAAAGCCTTCCAGATGCGTATCCACCAGCATCAAAGACACACCTTTAGCGCGTGCTTGTAGATCGGTTTTCACGGCTAATACGACTAGGTCAGCATGCTGGCCATTGGAAATAAAGGTTTTAGAACCATTTAACAAATAATAATCATCCTGCAAGATGGCATTGGTGCGCATGGCTTGCAAATCAGAACCTGCACCCGGCTCAGTCATGCCAATCGCACCCACTACCTCACCAGATACCATTTTCGGTAACCAGTATTTTTTCTGTTCTTCAGTACCAATATGCAGGATATACGGCGCTGCGATATCCGAATGACAAGACAAACCAGTTGAAATTGCGCTATAGCCTGCTCTTGCCGACTCTTCGATTAACATCAGGGAATAGTGAGTCGGAACACCGTAGCCACCATATTCTTCCGGGACATCGACACACAAGAAGCCATTTTCACCCATCGCATTCCAGACTGAACGCGGCATCATGCCTTCATGCTCCCACTCTTCATAGTAAGGCGCTACATGTTCATTCATAAAGCGTTTGAAATTGTCGCGGAAAAGTTCCAGGTCAGCATCGTAAGCCAGCATTCTTTTATCCTTATCGTGTTTATCGTTTTATTTCCTGTGCACAGGCTAACTATTTTTAGAAAGGCTGTCATGTACCTGACTTATTTTTTCGCTAACTTCACAGTCAGATAAAAATAAAAAAGGAAGCCGAAGCTTCCTTTTTATGACCTATAAGACGAACTCAAACTTAATGAGCGTTGTTGCCTTCTTGCGCCATTTTTTCATCAATTTCAGCCGGATTTGCTAATGCATAGTTCAGCTTGTCCATGTCTAACTGACCGACCCATTTTGCTACAACCAGAGTCGCCAAAGAGTTCCCGACCAGATTGGTCAAGGCACGGGCTTCAGACATGAAGCGGTCAATACCGAGAATCAAGGCCAGACCTGCAACCGGAATATTACCTACAGCCGCCAAAGTTGCTGCCATCACGATAAAGCCTGAGCCAGTTACACCTGCTGCACCTTTAGAAGAAATAAGCAATACAAGAAGTAAAGTAATCTGGTGGGACAAATCAAGTTGCGTATTGGTTGCCTGTGCAATAAAGATTGCCGCCATTGTCAGATAAATCGAAGTACCATCCAGGTTAAATGAATAACCGGTTGGAATGACCAGACCTACCACTGACTTTTCAGCACCTGCAAGCTCGAGTTTTTTCAACATGCGTGGCAATACAGATTCAGACGATGAAGTACCGAGTACAATCAGTAACTCTTCACGAATCAGGCGAATCATCTTGACAATGCTAAAGCCGGTAAAGCGAGCAATTGAACCTAGCACAATAAAGATGAACAGCAAACAGGTGATATAGAAGCAGATGATCAACTGAGCCAATTGTGCCAGAGAACCGATCCCATATTTACCGATCGTGAAAGCCATCGCACCAAATGCACCAATAGGTGCAAGTTTCATAATCATGTTCACGATGTTAAAGAACACATGTGAAATCTGATCTACCAGTTTGAGGACTGGCTTACCTTGTGCACCCAGTTTGTGTAATGCAAAACCGAACAGGATCGCAAATAAAAGGACTTGCAGGATTTCGCCTTCGGCAAATGCTCCGACTACCGTATTTGGAATGATATTCATAAAGAAATCAACGGTAGACTGTGAAGCACCCGACTCTACATATTTAGAAATCCCGGCCGTGTCCAGCGATGCCGGATCAACATTCATCCCAACGCCTGGCTTGGCAATATTAATTACCAGAAGACCAATGATCAGCGCCATCGTTGACACGATTTCGAAGTAAAGTAGAGCGACACCACCAGTTTTACCAACTGATTTCATACTCTCCATGCCTGCGATCCCGCTAACCACGGTACAGAAAATCACAGGTGCGATGATCATTTTAATTAAACGGATAAATGCATCACCCAGCGGCTTCAGTTGTTCGCCCAGACCTGGAACATATTGTTCTGCACCATTAATGATTTGTGTACCACTTGGCGAGAAATGTCCGACGAGGATACCCGCAATAATGGCTACAATCACTTGAAAATAAAGCGACTTATAAATTGGTTTTTTAGCCATAACCTTACTTCACGATATACTTCTAACCAGAAGCAATATTCAGTTTTCACTTATTTTTAAAAAACAAGCGTCCAATACTTCATTGTCTGAAACAAAAAAGTGCCTATGTATCAAAAAATTAATCTGATACTGAAATTAGAATGTGTATGTACATTTAACAATCACAGGAACACCGATCTTTAAGAAAAGTCAGTGCATTGATCAGGAGATAAAGCAAACACAAGAATTGCGTGAAATTTTAACCGCTTTTTAGACTTTTGTTTAACCCGAAATGTTAAATTTGCCTAAATACTAAACAATACCTCTTAGACTATAGTCTTATAAAACTCTAATAATTCTGCAAAATAAGAAGGTGAAATACCAATATCAGCGTAAAATATGCCAATACTTGATGAACATGATTGATCTATGCCCATGACCACAAAGCGAAATATTTATAAAGATGCCGAACATCCTTTTGCCCAGTTTATTCGTATTATTGGCAAGGGAAAAAATGGTGCACGTTCTTTAAGCTATGAAGAAGCCTATCAGGCTTTTAGCATGATCCTGAAAAATCAAGTACTGGACGTACAACTGGGCGCTTTTCTGATGCTATTACGTGTCAAGGAAGAATCTGTTGATGAACTCGCAGGCTTTGTGCAGGCGACCCGTGACCAACTGAATTTTAAGGCTCTTGATGTTGATCTAGACTGGTCTTCTTATGCAGGTAAACGCAAACATTATCCTTGGTTCATTCTGGCTGCGCTTACCCTTGCTAAGCATGGCTATAATATCGTGATGCATGGTGCTTCGGGCCATACCTTAAATCGGGTGTATACTGAACAGGTACTTAACTACTTAGGCTATCCAATCTGCCAGAATGACACTGAAGTGGAACAGCAACTTAAAGAAAAACATTTCGCTTACCTGCCTTTGGAGGTGATCTCCCCGATTTTGGCTGAGCTGATCGGGCTACGTAATGTCATGGGCTTACGCTCTCCGATTCATACGCTGGCACGCCTGATTAATCCATTTAATGCCAAAGCGACTTTACAAGCCATTTTCCACCCTGCTTATCGTAGTTCACATCAGCAGTCCGCTTACAAGTTAGGCTATCAAAATAGTGCAGTCATTAAAGGTGAAGGTGGTGAGTTCGAACGTAACCCTGATGCCAAAACTTTAATCTGTGGAATTAAGAATGGCGAACTTTATGAGCACGAATTACCAAAACTGACTGACAACCGTAGTCCGATTGAAGAAGAGCTGGATCTAGCTGTGTTTAAGCAAGTATGGGAAGGTCAACGCTCACATGAATATGGTAAAATCGCAGTGGTTGAAACTATGGGCATTGCACTCTATACCATGGGTGAATGTGACAGCTATGAAGTAGCGATGCAAAAAGCCAGAGAGCTTTGGGATACCCGTCTTTCGGTTTGATCAGACCAGAAAACAGACATTAAAAAAGACCACATCTGTGGTCTTTTTTTCGGTTTCGATTAAACGAAACGGATCGGTTTAAATTCCGGCTCATTTTTGTGATGATCATCATCACATTGTTCGCCTTCTTCTTTAGTGCCACGATCGATATAACCGCTACGTTCGGTTTCTGGCAGGTTTTTCATTTCCCAGGCATAGACAGCCTGCATACAGGTCTGACGCTGCTCCTGAGTCAGTGCTACACCATTTGGCCACTTGCCAATTTCAATGGCTGTTCTTAAGCGTTCTACAATCTCAGGATTGAGTACGGCAAGCATTTGTTCAATATTCATATTTAATCCTGCTTAAGATAGTCGAAGTCCTGATTCCAGCCCAGTTTGGTTCGACATGCATTATAGAAGTCATAACCTGGCGGATGCAGAAGATTCAGTTTAAAGGGATGCTTACGAATATGGACGCTATCGCCAACATTCAAAGACACACTGTGTTGTCCATCCGCACTCACCATCGGCAGTACGCGATTTTCGCGAATCATCAGTTTAATTTCACTATGCCCTCCGACCACAATCGGACGTGAAGACAAGGTATGCGGATGCATCGGCACCAGCACAATTGCATCCATACTTGGATGCACAATCGGCCCACCACCGGAAAGCGCATAGGCTGTTGAACCGGTCGGTGTAGATACAATCAGACCATCACTATGCTGGCGATAGACATATTGTCCATCAATATTCAGCTCGAAATCAATCATGTGTACCGATTTACCGGAGTGCAAGACCACATCATTCAGGGCAATCGCATCATAGATGATTTCACCTTTGGAGCGAACTTCCATTTCCAGCAAGAAACGGCGTTCTGCCTGAAAATCACCTTTTAATACCTGATCTAGTTTAAAGATGACTTCAGTTGGCTTGATATCGGTCAGGAAGCCCAAACGACCACGGTTCACCCCGATCACTGGCGTATTGTATTTTACCAATGCCCGCGCTGCATGTAACAGTGAACCATCCCCACCTACCACAATCACCAGATCAACCACTTCGCCCAACAAGGCGCGGCTAACTGTTTGGGTATTCTGATAAGGAACCAGTTCAGCTGTATCTGCATCAAAAACAGGATGTAGACCTAAATTGAGCAGATGATCGTGGATCAGGCATAAGGTTTCAACCACTGAAGATTTATCCGGGCGTCCAATCAACCCGATATTTCGAAATGTCTTGTGGGAAATTTGCACCAGTGTCGTCGCTCCGCTTCGAATCCTGCTTATCATAACATTAAGCTTGAATAGGATGACAATTTATAACATGACAAAGCTGTGCAGGATTGAATTGAAATAGATTGAAATTAAGGAGAAAATGTGAAGTTTAATTTTAATTTTAATCTCAATAATTGATTAAATATTGCAAAATAATGAAAAGCTTCGCATGATTAGCACAATTTCACAGGGTCTTATCGTCATTTATGAAATCTGAACGAGGTATGGGGTTCATTGCCTTAATCTTCTCCATTCTAGTCATTTCTGCATTTGTAGCATTTAGTATCTATTTGATTAAATTAGATAATATTGTGCGTGAAAAATTTGAAGGTCAACGCTGGGATATTCCGGCCAAGGTTTTCGCACGCCCGATGGAAGTGTATGTAAATGCCCCTGTCAGCCAGCAGGATTTCCAACAAGAATTAAAATTACTGGGTTATAAAGGTTCAGACAGCTATACCAAATCGGGCAGCTTTGTCAGCACTGGCAATACCATGTATGTGCATACCCGTGGCTTTGATTTTGGCGATCGCGTTGAACCTGAACAGGTATTGAAAGTCAGCTTTGATGGCGATCAGATTGCTGAAGTAAGTGCGACCAAGCCCTCTTCTAGCGGGATTGCCCGTCTGGAACCTTTATTGATTGGTGGTATTTACCCGCAGCATAATGAAGACCGTGTGCTGATTAAGCTCAATAAAGTGCCTAAACCGTTAATTGACGCGTTAATTGCTACCGAAGACCGCAATTTCTACAATCACCATGGTGTATCTCCACGCGGGATTGCACGTGCAGTGGTAAGTAATATTACTGGTGGTAAACGTCAAGGTGGTTCAACCCTCACCCAGCAGCTGGTCAAGAATTTCTACTTAACACCAGAACGCACCTTAAAACGTAAGGTGAATGAAGCCTTTATGGCAATGCTGATTGAATTGCATTATGGCAAAGATGAGATTCTGGAAGCCTATTTAAATGAAGTGAATCTGGGCCAAAATGGCAACTATTCCGTAAATGGTTATGGTCTGGCTTCACAATTTTATTTTGGCTTGCCGTTACGTGAACTGAATATTTCTCAACAGGCCTTTTTAGTCGGTCTGGTACAAGGTCCAAGCCTGTATAACCCATGGCGTAATCCTGAACTTGCGAAAAAACGTCGTGATGTGGTTCTAAATAATATGCTGGTAATGGGTAATCTGACCCAAGATCAGTATGAAACAGAAACTGCCCGTCCGCTGAACGTCATTTCCAAACCAACTTTAGGCCCTGCCCGCTTCCCGGATTTTCTGGACATCGTTCGCCGTCAATTGCGTACCGAATATCAGGAAACTGATTTAACGAATCAGGGTCTGCGTATTTTCACCACCTTAGATCCATTGGCACAAACCCGAATTCAAGACAGCTTTAAGGAAAGTGTAGCCCGTTTAAGCAAAGCCAATCCAGGCCGTCTAAAAGATTTGCAGGGCGCTGTTCTGGTCGCACACCCTGAAAATGGCGAACTGGTTGCAGCGGTAGGTTCTACTCAGGACTTTACCGGTTTTAACCGTGCTTTAGATGCCAAGCGTCAGGTGGGTTCATTACTCAAACCGGTGATTTATTTGACAGCACTAGAATCGAATCGCTATCACTGGGCCAGTCCAATTGAAGACAGCCAGATCACCATTCAAAGTGATGGCAAACCATGGACACCGAAAAACTATAGTGGTAGCGCACATGGTGTAGTACCGATGTCTCTTGCCCTGTCACAATCCTATAACCTATCCGCGGTGCGTTTGGCGCAGGAATTTGGCCTGTCGACCTTTATTAACCATCTACAAAAATTCGGTGTGACTTCTGACATACCAAATTATCCATCTATTTATTTAGGTGCAGTAGATATGTCACCGATGGAAGTGATGAATATTTACGGTAACTTCGCAACAGGTGGCTTTAAATATCCGGTGAAATCGATTCGTTCTGTAGTCGATGCGAATGGCCGCTCGCTTGAACGTTACAGCTTAAGTGTTCAGCCGACGATTGATCCAGCATCAGCCTATGCTCTGAATTATGGTTTACAACAGGTCATGTCGAGTGGTACTGGTCGTTCTGCCTATAACAGTTTGCCACGCAACCTGAATCTGGCGGGTAAATCGGGTACGACAAACGATACCCGTGATTCATGGTTTGCAGGTTATTCTGGCAACTATATGACAGTGGTCTGGTTAGGTCTGGATGACAACAAAGTCACTGGATTAACCGGTTCTTCAGGTGCACTTCCGGTCTGGACCAATGTCATGAAACAGCTGCATCAGAAGCCGGTGAATCTGGCTCAGCCTAATGAAATTGAATGGCACTGGCTGGACCGTTATACAGGTAAACTGACTGCCCAAGGCTGTGATGGTGCCATGTATATTCCGATTTCACGTCATGCCTTGCCTAATCAGGCAACTGCTTGTGGCATCTCGCATTACGCCACTGAACCTTATACGATTGATTCAGAACCTTCACCAGAAGATGAGGAAGATGATGATCTCAGTCGTTATATACAAGAAAGTGAAACAGAAATAGAACGCGAAGTTGCTAAACAAACCCGTATTATCGCGAGTGGAAGTTATAGCCAATAATTGAGTCTATGTTTATGTTAAGAAAATTGATTCCTGGTCTGCTCATCCTCGGTCTGGTGGGCTGCCAAAGCATGTCGGAGCCAGAACAGCCTGCGGCTCCTACTAAACCTCCGGTTCAGCAGAAACCAAAATCCTCTACACCTGATGGTGTAGTGATTACGCCCTATGATCGACCGGAGATTAAACGTCAGAAGATTGTGATCCCTGAGCAAAAGCCTCAGGCACAAAAGTTTGATGATGGACGTAACTTACCTGCATTTAAAAAATTGATGCAGCAAACTGAGCAGGCCTATAGCAAGCAGCAATATAATCAAGCTGAAACTTCTGCAGTACAAGCTCAGCGTTTGGCGCCCCAAGCTTCAGAAACTTATCTGTATCTTGGCTTGATCGCAAACCGTAAAAACCAGCCGGCCCGTGCAGATGCTTTCGCCTTACGTGGTTTGAGCTATGCGCAGACCAATGCAATGAAAAAGCAGCTCTGGCAGGTGCGCCTGAAAGCAGCTCAACTGCAAAAAAACACCAAAGCCATTCAGCAAGCTCAGCAGGCCTTAAAGAAATTTTAAGGCCCTGGCGTGAGCCCGGTTATTTATAATAAGTTTCTGACTTAAACATAACGGATCCCTGCAATCCCATAAGCATGCTGGTTTTGAGCATGGTCTAGATCTTCAGCTTTTATACCGCCTAAGGCAAATACAGGAATCTGTACCTGTTCAGCCATCTGTTTAAATTTTTCCCAGCCTAAAGCTGCGGTATCAGGATGTGTTTCTGTTGCCAGTACCGGGCTGAGTAAAGCTGCTTCACAGCCTATGTTTTCTGCATGTTTTAATGCTTCCAGATCGTGACAGGCTGCAAGATAACGATAGCCACCAGCTAACTCCCCTTTTTGCAGTTGCATCAATTGAGACTGTTTCAGGTGAAGCGTACGAATGGTTTGCTGCTGCAATTCATTCAATTGTGACCAAAGTTCCTGATTAATGATCAATCTGGATAACTGATCGACTGGAATCTGCTGTAACTGGCTAATGTGTTCAGGGCTGGCCATTACTCGCCAATACAGCATCTGGTCTGTTTCCAGATTATTCAGGTGACTCAAGTCTTCAGAAATTTTGATCTTTCTCGGCCATTGCAGCTTTTGAATCATGGCCTGATTGGCTTTAGGAAAATTTAGTTCACTGAGTTCATCCCGGCTATACCAGCGCCAAGGCTGCTTGATTCCAGCTAATTGTTCTGGCTGAACCGAAGCATGGAAAATATGCAGATTGACGATGACATCTTCATATTCATGCGAAATAAAATCAAAAGCCTGCCATTGTTCGATGTCAATTCCGACTTCTTCAATCACTTCACGTCGACATGCCTCTATAGGCAATTCGCCCTGTTCTACTTTTCCGCCTGGAAACTCATATTTATTGCCCTGATGCTGTTTAGCTTCACGCCAACCGACCAGAACCTGAGTTTGATGAAATAAAATAGCGATTGCGACATGAATTGTGGTTTTAGACATAATGTTCTGAACTATTGAAGTTTTACAGATTGTAAGCAAATTAGAGTTTTTTATAAATGCAGCAATTATTCGTTGACAGATCTATTCGATAATGATTATCATTTAAATCAATCCAAAACACACCACGGAGTCGACGGAATGAACGCACCATTTAGCCTATTTACCCGCAATAATGATACTCAGCATACGCTACCGATGTTGCATTCGAACAATTTATTTGCGCTAGGACGAGAAATCCGGATCATGCATGCGGGTGAAGAATACCGTCTACGTTTGACTCGTAACAATCGTCTCATCCTGACTAAGTAATTTAAATACTCCAAAAATAATAAACGTGGGAACAGGCAGTATGAATCAGCGCATACTGCTTTTTTTAATTGCTATATCTAATATCTTTATTCTTCAGATTGAAAAATTAATGAAACTTTAAGCCCACCCAAAACTGACGGCGTATAATCAATCTTGGCCGTATGTAACTGCATAATCTTTTGACAAATCGACAATCCCAAACCTGAACCTTGTGTTCGCGTGCCCAAGGCGCGGTAAAAACGCTCACCTAAACGTTGAACAACTTCTTCCTGAATTCCCTCTCCCGAATTTTCAATCATAAGTTGTAGATTCTGACCTTCAACTATCGTCCTGATTTCGACCTGTCCCTGCATCGGCGTATAACGAATGGCATTATCAACCAGATTGCGGATACAGCTAAAAATCAGCTCTGCATTTGCTTCAATCACTGCATCTTCAAGTTTTAAGTTCCAGTGGATCTCTTTTTCCTGAGCAAAAGGTTGTAAAGCTTGTAAGACCTCCTGAACCAATACTTTAAGATTCACCTGCTGTTTGGGCAACTGCTCTGCATGTTCTGGATCAAGCCGAGCCAATAGCAGTAAGTTTTCCAGAATCTGCGTTCCGCGGTTGACGTCATTCTGAATCATCTGTAACGCTTGCCTAAGTTGAGCATCTTCCTGATATTTACGTTTCAGCACCTGTAAACGCATTTGAATGGCAGACAATGGGGAACGCAACTCATGTGAAGCATCGGCAGTAAAACGTTGCTCGGCAGCCAATGATTTTTCTAAACGGCTCAACATAGCATTCAGCTGACGGACAATCGGTTGCAGTTCGGTAATCTCAGGATCAGGACTTTGAATCGGACTGAGATCCTGTGCAGATTTAGAACCGATTTCTCGGGAAATTTTATTTAAAGGTCTTAATTGCCGCTTAATGGCAAAACGTAAAATCAGCCACTGTAATATCCATAGGATAAATAAAATCCCGGCGAAACCTAAAGTCGTTTGCCAAAGCTCATCAAAGCGTACCGAGAGTGGTTGTACCACTTTCACTTTCAAGTCTTGATCTTCAGCAATCAGGATGCGAATAAAATGGCCATTTTCATAATCAAAGTGAAACCCGTTTTTCTGTGCAATTGGTATCTCATTAATCAGCTCATCATCAATTGAAGTTGTCAGTACCTGCTGATTCAGTAGTAAGGCATATTGAATATCAAACTGCTCACTGATTTCATCAACCTGCGTATTTTTGGCCTGGTTCACATCTCCTAAAAGTAACTCTGAAATTTCCTCCATCAGGTCATCATGCAGATCAATCGCCTGATAGCTGGAAATTCCCAATAACAGCAGCCACGCCAGAAATCCTGCCAGTATGGAACTGAACATGGCATGTTGAATCAGCCGACTTTGCAGGGAAATGGGTGCCTTCATATGGAGGCCTCGGGTTTATGCATCCGGTAGCCCAAGCCACGAATGGTTTTAATCATCTGACTGCCAATTTTTTTACGTAGCTGATAAATAAAGACTTCAATCGCATTGCTTTCGATTTCATCTCCCCAGGCATAGAGTGATTCTTCCAGCTGTTCTCGGGTAATGATATGTTCTGGTTTTTGCATCAGCTTATATAAAATCTGGAATTCTTTTGCAGTCAGATTAATGCTCTGTCCCGCCTTCATTACGGTCTTGGCCTGAGTATCCAGACTAATATCCTGCCATTCCAGGATATGATTTGGCGTTTGCTGTTTTTGTCTGAGCTGGGCACGTACGCGAGCGGAAAGTTCTTCCAGACTGAAAGGTTTTACCAGATAATCATTGGCCCCCAGATCGAGT
Organism: Acinetobacter sp. NIOH-H-8; assembly: GCF_046635365.1. NCBI lineage: Bacteria > Pseudomonadati > Pseudomonadota > Gammaproteobacteria > Moraxellales > Moraxellaceae > Acinetobacter > Acinetobacter sp. NIOH-H-8. Next base: position 4,292 of record NZ_JBHDVN010000044.1, on the reverse strand, counting down.
CCTGCAACCCGATCATGAATACTGTCCTTGGCGGTGATAAATATAACGGGCGTATCTTTCTGTTTATTGCGCAAGCTTTTAAGAATGTCATCTCCAGTTGCATTCGGCAGGCCACGATCCAGCAAAATACAGTCATACTGATGCTGTTCAATCGCCAGAATGGCATGATCCCCACGATCAACCCGATCAATTACATAACCGTCCATTTCCAGCCAAGTTTGAATACTTTCCGCCTGAGATTCATCATCCTCTGCCAAAAGAATACGCATGCTATGCTCCGCTTGTTTTATCTTTCTATCTTGCCTTGAAAAAGTTCCAGACTCAAAAAAAAACCACATGCTTTTTTGGTAACTTGCATGTGGTTTTTTGTTGCTGTCTTCAGATTCAGTTCAGGAAATTATGCTGAAATTAGAACTGAACTTGGTCGACATCAATTTCAACACGTTTCGCAGGTTTATAGTCAATGTCTACTTCACCAATGATTACCACAGGTGTTTTAGCTGATACAGGTTTACCCTGCCAAAGTTCATCATCAATTTCGACAGTAATGGTGCCAGTATTATCGCGGAACTGGTATTTTTCATCACCGACAGCTTTTACCACATAACCTTTCAGCTGAACCTTGCTGTCATCTTTCATGGTCAATGCTTGCTTAACTGTAGTCGTTTTAGCAAATGCAGCCTGATTCACCGCAGTTTCACTACTCGCAACTGCGACAGTCCCAATTGAACCCATTAATGCTGCTGCTAAAACAGTATTCATCATCATTTTCATTGCAGTTACCTCTTTTTAAAGTCTTGCCCTGTTTCGATAATGCTATTAAAACAGCCGAAGATGAATTGAATCTTAAGATCGCTTCATCTTTAGAATTAATTTAATGGCACAACTCTTAAAACCTCTTCAAGCGTGGTGACCCCTTCCAGAATCTTGCGAGCACCGGCAATCCGTAAAGGTTCTACCCCTTCTTTTTTTGCCTGCTGACGTAACTGATTCAGGTTAGCATCCGCTCCGATCAATTGCTTGGTGGTCAGGCTAAGCGGCATAAACTCATAAATCCCGATTCGGCCTTTATAACCGGTATGGCGACACTCTTCACAACCGACTGCTTTAAAAACAAATTCCGGACGTGGTAAAGGATAGTCCACTGCCAGATGTTGCCATTCCTGCTCATCCAGAAAACTCTCCTGCTTGCAGTGTGGGCATAGCTTACGCACCAGACGTTGGGCCAGAACCCCCAGGATAGTCGCTGCTGTTAAAAATGGTTGTACGCCCAGATCATGCAAACGGGTCAGACTCGACGGCGCATCATTGGTATGCAAGGTAGAAAGTACCAAGTGACCGGTTAATGCTGCCTGAATCGCCATATTGGCCGTATCTTGGTCACGAATCTCGCCGACCATAATAATGTCAGGATCCTGACGCATCAGTGCACGTACACCATCTGCAAAGCCCAGTTCAATTCCGTTATTGACCTGCATCTGGTTAAAGCTTGGTTCCAGCATCTCGATCGGATCTTCAATCGTGCAGACATTCACCTGCTCAGTCGCAAGCTGCTTTAAAGTGGAATACAGTGTGGTGGTTTTACCAGAACCGGTCGGTCCGGTGACCAAAATAATACCGTGACTATGGCTGGTCAGATTATTCCAGTCATTGAGCAGATGCCCTTCGAAACCGAGCTGCTGAAAACTTCTGACCAGAACTTCTGGGTCAAAGATACGCATTACCAGCTTTTCACCAAATGCGGTAGGTAAGGTCGATAAACGCAGTTCAGTTTCCTGCCCTTTTGGAGTCCGAGTTTTTAAACGACCATCCTGTGGTTTACGTTTTTCTGCCACATTCATCCGGCCCAGAATCTTGATTCGGGAAATGACTGCGGTCAAGGTATTGGCTGGCATGTTATAGATGGTATGCAATACTCCATCAATCCGGAAACGGATCTTGCCGGTGTCTTTGCGCGGTTCCATATGAATATCACTGGCACCCTGCTCAAAGGCAAATTGCAGCACCCAGTCTACCAGTTTCACGATATGCTGGTCATTGGCATCCGGATTCTGTGAATCACCCAGTTGCAGTAAGGCTTCTACGCCTTTATTTTCCCGGTCATAAGCAGATGATTTTTGTGAGCCACTGACTGCACGACTCACCTGATAATATTCAACAATATAACGCTGGAGCTGTTCCGGATTGAACAATACCCGTTCAATTTTTTTTGGTGCAATATTCTGTTCGAGGTTTGAGACCCATTCAGTTTTATAAGGCTGATCTGTAGCAATCAGAACTTTATCTGGTTGAATTTCTACTGCCAGAATACGGTTACGCAATGCATATTCCTGTGACATAACATTGGTCAAGGCCTGCACATCAGCTTTGAGCGGATCGATAATATAGAACATTAAACCGGTTTTTTCTGCCAGCCACTGGCATAAGCGGTTGAGTGTCAAAGTACTTTGAGGATGGGACTGATCAACCAGACTAAAGTGCGCGATCCATTGCAAGGGATGCCATTTTATTTGTTCACGTTGACGATGTGTGGTCTGAACTCGCATCCGGTCACGTTCAGTTATTTTTCCGTCTTTTAAAAGCTGATCCAAACACCAGCCTGTATCAATTTCAAAATCAAATTTCATGATCGATGGTCCCCAAAACTGCCTCCACTATAACAAGTTTTTCCTGTTTTTCGCATTCCATCGCGACTTCCAAACTTAAAAGCAATATTGTTTCTCATAAATGATAAACACATCACATGGGTTTTAGGTCATAACCTTTTTCTGCTTGTCGATATGTCAATTTTTCGCCTATATTTCAATCAGGATATCTTATTCAATCGCTGAGGCCAGGTATGGATTTAAGCGTAGTTCCCTTAAATGAAAGTAGTTCCTTTCATGAATTGCTTACTATCCTGACTGCTGCCTTAGGATGTGGCTTATTGATTGGTCTGGAACGTGAACGGCATAAACAGCGTGAAAAACAGGCCAGTTTTGCAGGGCTACGCTCTTTTGCGATCTGTGCTTTATTAGGCGCATTGTGCTTTTTATTCGGAATGGCAATGGGCCTAGCTGGTGCACTCATTATTGGCGGTATTGTCATTTTTTCTATCCGAAATCAGATAGAAGACCCTGGGATAACCACTGAATTGGCCTTTATCATGACCTATTTTATTGGGGCGATTTGTTTATGGAATATTCCTCTGGCTGCAGGACTAGCAGTTCTGATCACGATAATTTTAATGGCCAAACACTCTATGCATAATATTGCCGGACAGTGGATTACTGAGGCTGAATTTAGGGATGGATTACTATTATTAGCCTTGATTCTGATTGGTTTACCGCTAACCCCTGACCGGCCTTTATGGGGTGAAGTGCTGAACCCTTATCTGATTTTAAAATTAGTAACTCTAATACTGGTAGTTCAAGCTTTGGCACATATCGCTAAACGTTTCTTTTCAACTAAAAATGCTTTGATGCTGTCTTCAATTGCTTCAGGTTTTGTTTCCAGTACCGCAACTATTGCTCAACTGGGGATACAGGTGCGCAAAGGTGAAATGGATGCAAAATCCAATGCTGGCGCTGCCCTGATGTCATGCATTTCGACATTAGTTCTATTGTTTATTGTAGTAGGAGGCGTTTCCTGGGATTGGCTAAAAATTCTGCTCCCACCTTCATTGGTGGCTATGCTTATTCTGGCTGCATGTGCATTTGTATTATTACATAAAGCTGAACCTACTAAAAATCAGGAGTCTCCAGAATCTTCTGATAGTAAAATGTTTAGTCTCAAAGAAGCTGTGATTATCGCTGCTGCATTAACCCTGATTCAGGCTGGAGTTTACGGACTGGAAATATTACTCGGTAATGCTGGTCTCCTGGCTGGTACTTTATTTGCGTCCTTATTTGAAATTCATGCCGCAATGGCCAGTGTGGTCATTCAAGGAGATCCCTCCAATACCCGTTTGATCTATGCCTTACTCTTAGGTTTAGGCGCACATGCTTTGGCTAAGTCGGTCAATGCAGCCTTAACAGGTGGTTTTAAATTCGCGTTATATTTTGCACCGATACAGATTTTACATATGGCTGTGTTGATCGGTATTTTTTGGTGGATGTATTTTTGACTATTAAATATATTCAAATAATTAATTTTTATATATTTTAACCCGAATCCTGCTTAAGCTGATGACTTCATAATTTGAATTGTTGGCTTATTTTTATGGATCAGTTGATATGCACACAAGGACGCGTAAATCCCTCCTAGAAATCCATGAACACTACGTGCTTTGCTTGTCACTAAATTGTACTGAC
>NZ_JBHDVN010000043.1:0-22897 GCF_046635365.1 Acinetobacter sp. NIOH-H-8 | reverse complement strand
GCGTTCAGGTGAACACCAGACCATGCCTTCTGACCATGCTAAAAGCTCATGCAGTTCTTTTACTTTTGGATGCTCAGTATCCGCATCTTCTGGTAAAGGAAGCCCTTTAGGATGAAAGATTTTTATTTCCGCCCCAAAATGCTCAAGGATTCGACCGGCTTCAAGAACTGCAAGGCGACTGTAAGAACGTTCTCGATTAGAGCCATACAGCAGCAAAATTCGCGGAGGATGAGCAAGTTCTTTGGCTTGAACTTTTTCAAAGGTGGGTTGCTCAAGAAGATTTAGATCTACATTTGGGAGATTCATAGAGTTAGGCCTCTTTAAAAACTTTCTTTCTCAGCCAGAGTGAAACACTCACCAAGGCAATCAACACAGGAACTTCGACCAGTGGGCCAATAATCGTGGTAAAAGCAACAGGCGAAGCGATACCAAAAGTTGCAATCGCTACTGCAAGTGATAATTCAAAATTATTCCCCGCTGCGGTAAATGCAATTGCTGTGGTCTTAGGATAGTCATTGCCCATCCATTTACTCATAAAGAAGCTGATGAAGAACATTAAAACGAAGTAAATGGTTAAAGGAATCGCGATGCGTAAAACTTCAAGCGGAAGACTCACGACATCACCGCCTTTTAGGCTAAACATGGCCAGAATGGTGAACAGCAAAGCCATTAAACTCAGCGGACTGATTTTCGGAATGAACTTGGTTTCATACCATTCCACGCCTTTCTGTTTCACCAAAATCCATCGCGTTAAGAAACCTAATAAGAACGGAATACCAAGATAAACCAGAACAGCATGGGTGATGGTCCAGAAATCGACATTAATGACCTGCGAAGCGACACCAAAATAGGGTGGAAGGAAGGTCAGGAATAACCAGGCATAGGTACTGAAAAATAGAATCTGGAAGATGCTGTTAAAGGCAACTAATGCTGCAACATATTGATTATCACCACAGGCCAAGCCATTCCACACCAGAACCATGGCAATACATCGAGCAAGACCAATCAGGATGACACCGGTCATATATTCTGGATAACTATGTAAAAATATGATTGCCAGGGCAAACATGAGTACTGGCGCGATCAGCCAGTTTTGTACTAAGGACAAAGTAAGGGTTTTCTTATCCTTAAACACTTGTGGCAAAGTCGCATAGTTCACTTTTGCCAGTGGTGGATACATCATTAGAATAAGACCAATCGCGATTGGAATATTCACTGAATCAATGCTTAATTTATCGAGTGCGACAGAAGCCTGAGGAAAGAAGTTTCCGATGGCAATGCCTAAGGCCATGGCAATAAAAATCCATAGCGTCAGGTTGCGATCTAAAAAAGATAAGCGTTTTTCAGACATTTCACTTACTCAACGTTCGAAATTTGATTAATTGCTGCAATCAATTCTGAGCGAGATAGTTTATCTACATTAAGTTTAAATAAAGCATCTAAGCGACGATTGATATGTTCAACAGTGCTCATAAAGGCTTTCATTTTTTCTTCTTTATTCACGTCTAAGTGTGAAGGATCAGCCAAGCCCCAATGTGCCTTGATTGCTCCACCCAAATAAAGTGGACATGCTTCTTGAGCAGCAGAATCACATACTGTGATCACAACATCAGGTTGATATTGTTCACAATCATTAATCGTTTTACTCCATAAACCTTCGGTAGATAATCCTAAGTTTTCAAGGGTTTCTAAAGTTAGCGGGTGAACTTGACCTGAAGGCTTACTCCCAGCGCTATAGGCTTTCCAACCTTCTGGTGCTCGGCTATTAAACAAAACTTCAGACAAAATGCTACGGCAGCTATTTCCAGTACATAAAAATAAAAATTTCATTGAATTACTCACAATAACTATTTACAGAAAGGGGGTGTTGATCATCCAGCTTTGATTGAGATTGAACCGTCTTCAAAATATCTAAAATTTCATAACACCAGTTGGCCAATTTTGGATTGATACTGTAGTAAACCCATTGGCCTTGTCTGCGATCTTGAAGTAGCCCTGAAGCACGTAAAAGGGCTAAATGTCTTGAAATTTTCGGTTGACTGAGTTGTAGTTTTTCAGTCAAATCACATACACATAGTTCTTTATTTTCAACAATTAATGTCACTATATTGAGACGTGTTTCATCTGATAAGCATTTAAAAAAATTAACTTGATCCATATAAATCTCCTTCACATTCTTTCCATTCAAGAGATGAGAAAGTACTATTTAATTCTTTGGCCATTTTCATCAATAATTTTTTCACCATCTTCTTTGCTAAATGCGCCTTTCTGAGGAAACGGGAGAATATCCAAAACAACTTCAGAAGGACGACACAAACGTGTACCTAAATCCGTAACAACGAATGGGCGGTTAATCAAAATAGGATGTTGAAGCATAAAATTTAAAAGCTGTTCATCAGACCAATCTTCCCGAACAATTTCTAAATCAGAATATGGAGGTACATTTTTACGAATTGCTTCTCTAACACTTAAACCAGCACTACGAATAAGTTCAATTAATTCTGCTTTCGAAGGTGGGGTAATTAGATATTCAATAACGATTGGTTCAATTCCTGCATTTTGAATTAAAGCTAAGGTATTCCTTGATGTACCACACTCAGGATTGTGATAAATCTTTATGGTCGAGAACATTTTGACTAACACTGCTATTAGAAACTCAGATATACTTATATACGTATTTCCACATATATGTAAATACGTATATTGATTTTATTTAAATTACTTAATGTCAATAAATGTATATATATTCTTGCAAATTCTTATGAGTGAGAAAAAACTCGTTATTTAAATATGTAAATTTAGAGTATACCCTAAAATTACATTTTAAAAGTTCTTAAAAACATGTACCATTTAAATGTTTTTTAATCATAAGTAACATGTAACTTTGGTATTAAAGATTTATAATTTACGAAATTGTTCATTTTTATCCAATTGGGGCGTAAAAAGTGAAAGGCCAAAAAGTAGGCTATGTGCGAGTGAGTTCGGTCGAGCAAAATACGGGACGTCAACTTGAGGGAATTGAAGTCGACCGGATTTTTGTTGACCGTGCTTCAGGTAAAAATACCGACCGACCGAAATTTCAGGAAATGTTGAATTATGTCCGGGAAGGAGACCGGGTGATAGTACATTCCATGGATCGTTTTGCGCGAAGCTTAAAAGATTTGGTGACTGAAGTGGATAAACTGGTCAAACGAGGGATTGCCATCCAGTTTGTAAAAGAAAATATTACTTTTACGGCCCAATCCACCCCGATGGATAATTTGATGCTGCAACTGATGGGTGCTTTTGCACAGTTTGAACGTGAGATCATTTTAGAGCGGCAAAAGGAAGGAATTAAACTTGCCTCTTCTCAAGGGAAGTACAAAGGCCGGGTACATAAATTGAAACCTGATCAGGCTGAAGCTTTGCGACAAGACTGGAAGGAAGGGAAGTACCCTTCAAAAATGGCATTAGGCCAGGCATTTGGAATTAGTCGCCAAGCGGTATATCGGTATTTAAAAGCCGGGAAATAACTCAATTGAAATTGGCGACTATATTTAGTTTAGCTTATGAAAATCGTGAAACGTTGATTAAATAATAAGTGCAGAAAGCAAAGAGTTACTAATTTTATACAATATAAGTTTTTGATTTATAATTAATTAACTCGATTGCAATCTAGCTTTTTCAGCAACGATTTATCTTTTTTAAAATAGTATTAATTTATTTTTTTGAGAACAAACCTTAACAAAATTACAAGTTTGTAATTTTGTCGTCATTCGGATGTATATATTTACTCATTATTATAAGTAAAGATTTTTTTGGTCCAAGATATGATTAGATTCAATAATATGTACATGAAGATTATTTTAGTTATTTTTACTATAGTTTTTTCAACCAGTAGTTTTGCTGATGGGGGACTCCGTTTCTTAGAGAAAAATTTAGAAATAATTAACAAATAATTAACATAGTAATTTAAATTAAAAAGTGATTTATCAGGTGAATTTTAACTATATAAATAATTTATTTAATTTAATAAACCTTTCATAAATCATTTTTTGCTCAGTTCTATGTTGTAAATTCCAGCAATTATCATAGCCACGCGGCTGTTACTGAAGAGAATAGTAAGAAGCTAATATTTACTGTAGGTTTGACCACTACGTTTTAATCGTAGAAATTATAACCGTTTTTATTACTCAAAGTTTAACTTTTGTGATTATCTAAAAACACATAGCGGTCGAATGGCCATATTAACTGACTTAAAATCAGTCGCATACTTTAATGTAGCGGTTCTGATAGCACAAAAGTTCGCAGCATGAAAACGGAACCGGCATAATTGATTTATAGTGAACCCATACACTAAGCATAATGATTTAGAGGACGATAATCCCAATGAAAAAATTCCTTTTAGGAGCTGTTGCCGCATCTGTTTTGGCCTTTTCAGGCAATGCTATGGCCAATTTTGTGGCAGGTCAGGACTATCAGGTGGTTGCAAAACCAGTCAAAGTCGAAAAACCGGGCAGAATTGAGGTACGTGAATTCTTCTGGTACGGCTGTGGTCACTGTTTCGCGCTTGAACCACATATGCAGGGCTGGTTGAAAAAATTACCAAAAGATGTACGTTTTGTACGTACGCCGGCTGCAATGAATCCACTCTGGGAGCAGGCAGCGCGTGCTTATTATGTGTCTGAAGCATTGGGTGTGCGTCAAAAAGCACATTTACAATTATTCCATGATATTCATGATAAGCAACGTCCAATTTTAGAACAGGCGCAATTGGCCAAGTTCTATACCCGCTATGGTATTCCTGAAGCGAAATTTAACAGCACTTATAAATCTTTCCCGATCACTTCGAAAATTGCCCAAGCCAAAAATCTGGCTGCTCAGTATCAGTTAAGTGGTGTTCCGGCAGTGACCGTGAATGGTAAATATATTGTGCAGGGTAATGATGCCAAAGTCATTCAGGTGGTGAATTACCTGATCGAGAAAGAGCGTAAAGCCAAATAAGACGCGATTGATTATCTCTAAAAAAAACCTGCATCGAATCTGCAGGTTTTTTTATTTAAACTGGAGGAATGGTTATTTACGTCCTGACTGCCGGATCTGGTGTTTCTATCGGCGGGCGATACCAGTGTAAAATTCCTCGGAATAAGAGCTGCATCTGCAACACGCTTTGCGCTTTAAAGTAATGAATTTTCCTTTCTATTTCAACACGCAGAATTGCCGAGGCGCACCGACGCTCTACAACAAACAAATTCTAATCTAAGATTTACATAAATAGACTGATAAAGTTTAAAAGGAATAAATATTAATTTAAACAACATGGAAATTCTTGTTAATTTCAACAGAAATATGAACAATCTCTTCATGAATTGACAAAGCTTTACGAACTACCTCTGCTGTTAAGGAGTCATTAACTGTATTTAGGGATAAAATACATGAAAATTTACTTCTACCTACTTTCCAGACATGCAGATCAGTAATCGTAATTTGGTTATCTAATTCCTCTACAACTTCCTGAATCTCCTTTACTACAGGATGTTCCATCTCTGCATCAAGCAATGTTTTACCTGTTTCTCTAATCAATCCCCAAGACCATTGTGCTACAAGCACTGCACCTACGATCCCTAGAATTGCATCTAAAAAATCCCATCCAAAATACTTCCCTGCGAAAAGTGCAATAATCGCTAATACAGAAGTTACTGCATCTGCTACTACATGAAGAAAAGCGGCTTTCTGGTTTAAGTCATGGTCATCATGAGAGTGATGATGATCGTGGTGGTGGTCATGGTCATCATGAGAGTGATGATGGTGGTGGTGACCATTTTCACGTAGTAACCAGGCACAAATAAAATTAACGATCAAGCCAACAATCGCAATTGAAATTGCCTCGTTGTAGTGAATATTCACAGGATTGAATAAACGTTCTATCGATTGAACACCCATGAATACAGCAACAACCATCAATAAAATGGCACTCGAATATCCAGCTAAGATTTCTATCTTCCATGTACCGAAACAGAATCTCTGATCACGAGCATATTTTCGAGCCATTTTATAGGCAAAATAAGCTAAGCCCAATGCCAACATATGAGAACTCATATGCCATCCATCAGCCAATAAAGCCATGGAATTAAAGAACCATCCTCCAAAAATTTCAAACACCATCATTACACCAGTGAGGATGGTTGCGATTAAAATTTTCTTTTGTGCTAAAGGATTTCCTTCGTCAAATTGATGCGAATGGTCACTTTTAACATTATTTAGATATTGCATTTTATTGCACCACAATTAATACTCCCCCATAGTATATGTTCTTGAGGTTGAATAGTATGTCTCACTTAAATCAGAACAAAAAAATTTTAAATCGGATTAGACGAATTCAAGGTCAAACTAATGCCCTTGAACAGAATATTTTAAATTTTGAAAATTCTTGTATTGAGGTATTACAGCAAGTTGCAGCAATTAAAGGTGCGATAAATGGCTTAATGAATGAGTTAATAGAACTTCATCTTAGAGAACATGTACTCGGTGATACTGAGGAAATAAAGGAAAAAGAACTGAATGAATTTTTAGCTTTAGTTAAACGCTACTTATAACTTTAAAGCACAGTCTTTTAAATAAAAAAACTGTGTGCGCACCTATTAATGACAGTGGTAATCACCAGTTTTACTGTTGGTATGACAACCCTGTGAGTTCGTTCCCCCAGAATGAGCATTCGCATAGGTAAATGACATGCCTATAAAGCATATTAATAAAATTCTTTTCATCTTAATCCCTCTCAAATAATTAGAATATCAACTGTATGATATTTAATAAAAGCCAACATGGCTTAGACTATTTCCAAATATATAAAGTAAAGCCAACAAAACTTTAAATGTATATAAAAAATGGTTAAATAATTGCAAGGGGGGCTTTAAAACGTTTTAATCGTAAAGCATTTCCTAGTACAAATATTGACGAGAGAGCCATTGCACCAGCAGCAAATACAGGAGAAAGTAGCAGTCCAAATTGCGGATAAAGTACACCTGCTGCAATAGGAATCAGAGCTGCATTGTAAACAAATGCCCAAAATAAATTTTCACGAATATTGGTTATAGTCGCTTTGCTTAAAGCGATAGCATTCGGCACTCCTTTCAGGTTGCCAGACATCAAAACCACATCAGCAGCTTCAATAGCTACGTCTGTACCTGTACCTATCGCTAAACCAATATCTGCTTCTGCAAGTGCAGGGGCATCATTAATGCCATCTCCAACATATGCGAGTTTACCATATTGATTTTTTAATTTTTTAACGGCCTCTATTTTACCTTCTGGTAAGACTTCTGCAATAACCTCATCAATACCTAGTTTTTTTGCAATCGCTTGAGCTGTATGACGGTTATCACCTGTAATCATGGCAACCTTTAAACCTAACTGATGTAACGCTTCAATTGCAGCAAATGTTGATTCTTTAATTGGATCTGCTACAGCAATAATGGCAGCAAGTTTCTGGTCAATCGCAACATAGAGAGGGGTTTTTCCTTCTTCTCCCAAACGATCCGAAAATTGAGAAAAAACATTAGGATTCAAACCTAGTTTTTCCATATATCGATCTGCACCAATATGAACCAAATGTTCAGACACCGTTGCTTCTATTCCATAGCCCGTGACTGACTTGAAATCAGCAACAGGAGACAGGATTAATTCCTTATCTATAGCGGCTTGTACAATTGCTCGAGCAATAGGATGCTCAGACTTTGATTCAACGGCTGCCATAAGTGAAAGTACGGCATTGTATTCAAACCCTTCTAAGACATGCAGATCGGTTAAAATTGGTTTCCCTTCAGTCAGGGTCCCTGTTTTATCAACAGCAACCACTTTAGTTTCTTTGAGCAGCTGCAAAGCTTCCCCTTTACGGAATAAAACACCCATTTCAGCACCACGCCCAGTTCCCACCATGATTGATGTAGGCGTTGCAAGTCCCATTGCACAAGGACATGCAATAATGAGTACCGCAACTGCATTAACTAAGCTAAACGTTAGGGCTGGCTCAGGGCCGAAGATAAACCAAGTAATAAAAGTTAAAAGAGAGAGACCCATTACTACAGGTACAAACCACATGGTAATTTTATCAACCAATGCCTGAATAGGTAGCTTGGAACCCTGTGCCTGTTCAACCATTCGGATGATTTGAGAAAGCACTGATGAACTACCAACAGAGGTGGCTTTGATATTTAAGCTGCCACTTTGGTTAATTGTTCCTCCTACCACAGTAGAGCCTATCGTTTTTTCAACGGGCATAGGCTCGCCAGTAATCATGGATTCATCAATAAAACTTTGGCCGTGAATAACTTCACCATCGACAGGGATACGCTCGCCTGGTCTAATCTCTACAATCGTTCCTGTTTGAACTTCGGCAATCGGAACTTCTATCACCTGATTATTGAGCTGTATTCTGGCAACTTTAGGCTGCATTCCAACTAGATGTTGAATTGCTAAAGACGTTCGGCCTTTTGCCTTGGCTTCAAAAAATCTACCTAATAGAATTAAAGTGATAATAACCGCTGCAGCTTCATAATAAACATTGACCGTGCCTTGTGGCAGGACACTTGGAAAGAAAGTAGCAACCACTGAATAAAGATAAGCAGCCAATGTTCCTACAGCCACCAAGGAATTCATGTCTGGTGCTAAGCGGAATAAACTTGGGATGCCCTTTTTAAAGAAGCGTCGGCCTGGAAAAATTAATGCTACTGTGGTCAAGAAAAATTGCATTAACCAGCTATTTTGTTGGCCAATGTTATCCATCATAAACGTATGAAAGGCGGGAATCAGGTGTGATCCCATTTCTAAAATAAAAACGGGTAGAGTCAATAAGACTGACAAAATTAAATCTTTTTTAAGTTTTTCTAATTCAATATTTTTTTTATCTTGAAAGCTTTCCGTAGTTTGATGAACTGACTTTGCTTCAAACCCTGCTTTGGTGACAGCCTGAATTAACGAGTCACGAGTGACAGATGAGCTTGCCTGAATAGTCGCTTTTTCAGTAGCCAGATTTACATGAGCTGATTCCACACCCTCAACAGATTTTAAGGCCTTTTCTACTCGACCTACACAAGAAGCACATGACATACCCTCAATCGTAAGCTCTATTGGTTGCAGCGCTTCCACTTCGTAGCCTGCTTTTTCTACGGCTTTAATTAAAGTAGCGCGATCAAGTGGTTGATGCGCATAAATGACTGCTTTTTCGGTAGCCAGATTTACATGAGCCGATTCAACACCCTCAACAGATTTTAAAGCTTTTTCCACACGGCCTACACAAGAAGCACATGTCATCCCCTCAATCTCTAATGTTTCACTGTAGTGTGGCGTATCAGTCATTTCGGTACTCATATACGATCTCTATCATTTAGATATGCTGAGTTCTATATGCGAAGATCAGCTCGAACCAAGATTAGGGGGAATTCAGGGATTACTTTTATTTCAAGCAAGTACAGGTTTTATCTGTACGATGAGGAAAATAAGAGAGAGTAAAAGTGGTAAGGAATTCCCACTGTTACTCTAACAGAGATTAAGCAGGATCAGCTGTAAATCCACGCTCACTGAGAGTGGCAATGACTTGATCCTGACTCACCGTTGTGTTGATTTCAACAATACGGTTTTGTAAATCAATATCGAGTGAGGCATTCGAGTCGAGCTCTTTAATTGCGGTAGTAATGCCGCGTGCACAACCACCACAAGTCATATTAGCGATGTGAAATTTCATACGTTGCTCCTTTTTAACAAAACATTTGTTTAAAACATTAGAACAGTAACTCTAAACTTTCACCATACAACCAGCCTTTTTCTGAATCAGTTACTCGCTGTAACTTGGTCTGTTTACAACCTTACAGTTTTCTTCAGAGTATTCCAAAGAAGAGTGTTCTAATGACTACAGTAAAAGTACTTAACCAACATTAATGTGACTTTAAAATGACATTTTTGTCATCTACGATCACTCTGAAATTTATAAGATTAGTTATTTCAATCAATGGTAGTGAACTGAATAGATGAGACCGTTATGGGTTGAAGATAAGCTAAAAACCGGTGACTACCTTTATGTATAATGCCTCATGATGCGATTTTACTGTTCTGATTGTCGTAAGTTGGCAGTCCAGTAGAAACTTTATTGCTCAGCTACAAAAGATAAATGCAGTAATGTTAAATTTCCTCAATTCCCTTATTTTGAAATTCTCTTATTCAATACCCACGACAGTGGTTATATAGCCTGTTGTTAATAGAATTGATAGACCTAATAACATCTCAAATAAAATGGCATGACTAAGGTGTTTAGCGAATTTAGGATGTTGAAGACGCGGGGTGAAATACCATTTGTTGAAGGCAGCTAAAAGTAGAATACCTATAACAAAAAACATTTTAACCATGAAACCATAGCCATATGCAGTATTGATTAAGGTATTAAAATCTTTAATTAAAAGAAGAGCTACACTAGCGCCACAGGCGATTAATATCCCAACAATGAAAGCAGCAATACGTCCAAATACATGCATGCGATCTTTTAAAGGTAAACCACTTATTTCCCGGCTGGTTTTCCATAACGGATATAAAGACCCCATCCATAACGACATAACTAGAATATGGATTGATAATAAAATTTGAGCAAGTAAGGTTAAATTAGCGACATGTCCGAGCTGGGAAAAACTAAAAATAATCGGGAGAAGTAAAACACAAAATATTGAACTTTCAATTATAGAAAACTGACCTTTGTTCCTGTTAAGTTTAACCACCATGAGAAGAAGTAAAAGAGCAAAACTAATAGAACGAAGAACGTATATATACCCCGTCGGAGTATTAACCAATATATTAATATACGTGGGGTCCACCATACCTGTAATACCAGTATTGGCAAAACTACCAATCAGAATAAAAAATCCCAAGGTACTGGAAATTAGGCCTAATCCAGCGCCAATTGTAATATATTTAAGAATCGATTCTTTTAGTTCAAGATATTGTCTAAGTAAAAAATAGCAAAAGGCTCCACCAACGACAAAAGCTACACTTAAATATAAAATAACCTTAGTTAACCAAGTGGCCCACATCCAATATTCAGAAATCATTATTTTTGTCCATTCTAGAACAACATGCCAGCACCTCACTGACATGTTGAAAGGTAATCAATTCTTATTTAGTTGATTTGATAGTGAAACTATATTCACCATTCATGTTGTGACCATCTTTCCCCATTGTTGTCCAGACAACGGTATATTTACCTTTTTTCAGTTTCGGAAGAGCGACATCAAAGGATTTCTTTAAGTCATGAGTAACTTTATATTTTAAAGGAACATCTCTTCGCTGAGCATCCAGTAACTTAATATTCATCAACATAACCTCTGCACCAAAGTTAAGGGTCAAGTTCTTTGGTTGACTAAGGATAGATGCATTTTCCGCAGGAATCGCACTCACTAAACTCACATGAGCGAACGTAGTTGTAGTAGCCACAATCATCGTTGCAGCTACTACAACATTACGTAGAGCAGTCATTTTATTTTGAAATAATTTCATTTACGTTTCCTCTTGATTCGTTAGTTCATTAGAGATGACTTTATAAAATCTATATTTAATGAGACCACATCATCTCCTCTTATATTTCAATTATTAGTGAGAGACAGAAACAGAGCGATGACTTCAAAATTACATTTTTGTCATTTTTAAAAATCAATAGACTCAAGTGATAAAATTATTCAATAGAAATAAAAAAATTGACTATAACCAGCTACCACCTAAGTAAAACACCGGTGGCATAACCAGCGATCAACTTCATCAAAAGAATGAGTGGAGCAAATAAATGAAAAATACCTCTCTCTATTTGTTTGCTTCATTCATTTAAAGGTTGTATCGGCTGATCAACTGATGGAAGGAAAATATCATGACTTATATCCGCCAAACTTTACTCGCACTTTGTATAACCACTGCCGCTCTAGGTGCATTAGCCCAAAATCCTGAAGAGCATAAAACTCATCACCCAGAAAATACTCCTCCATCCACAGTCACTGTTAAAAAGACAGCTACTGGCACGATGACTCCAGACAAAATGGCTGCAATGGACCAACACATGAAAGCGATGCAAGCCATGCATGAAAAGATGATGGCTGCAAAAAACCCGCAAGAACGTCAGAAACTTATGGCTGAGCACATGAAACTCATGCAAGGAGGTATAAGCATGATGAAACAGATGGGTAGCCAAAGCATGAATGCCAATATGGCTGACCGTCAGCAAATGATGGAAAAACGTATGGACATGATGCAATCCATGATGCAGATGATGATGGACTGTATGCCTCCCTCCACAACTAAATAATTACCCATGAATTAGAGAGGGAAGCACCATGAACCATCAACCTCAAGAACATAATTCAGTACCTAACTTTTGGTCTACACGTTATGCCATCGGCCTATTCGTGATTGGTGGTGTGGCAGCCTATTTTCTCTTAACCGAGCATTTGGCCCATGTCGTTGGTGTTTTACCCTTTTTACTCCTTTTAGCATGCCCACTCATGCATATTTTTATGCATGGTGGTCATGGACATCACCATCATCAACAGAAAAATCCAGACACATCAGATAATAAAAAATCACGCGAACCAGGAGACCCCTCATGAATCATGCGGAATCGGCTTATGGTTTATGGACGCTGGTTATCATTAACTCAGCAGTTTTTATCATGTTCGCTTTCAGTTTTTTTAGACCTTCCACTGCGCGCGATTGGCGTACATTTGGGGCCTTTTCGGCTTTTATCATTGCTCTATTTGTCGAAATGTATGGTTTTCCTTTAACCATTTACCTGTTATCTGGTTGGCTTCAAACTCGCTTCCCTCAACTTGACTTACTTTCTCATAATGCAGGTCACTTGTGGTCAACGCTATTAGGTGAAAAAGGTGATCCACATTTTGGCATTTTGCATATCGCCAGTTACGTTTTCTTGGGCTATGGATTTTACCTGTTATCAACGTCATGGCACGTGCTGTACAACGCGCAACGTCAGCATTCTTTAGCGATCACAGGCCCTTATGCACGTATACGTCACCCACAATACGTGGCTTTTGTGATGATCTTGCTGGGTTTTTTATTGCAATGGCCAACTTTACTGACACTGATTATGTTTCCAATCCTACTCTTAATGTACAGCCGCTTGGCAATTAAGGAAGAGGCTGAAATGAGTAAACAGTTTGGCGCTGTCTATGACAGCTATGCTCAACAGACTCCGAGATTTATTCCAAAATTCGGCCATAAAACCACTTTACCATAAGAGAATTATTTATGTCAGATCAAAAAAATCATAACCAGGACCATATGGCACAGGCTACAACAGACGTACTGAAAGACCCAGTCTGTGGTATGACCGTCACTGAAGAATCGAAATACCATGAGGAATTTAAGGGGAAAACTTACTTTTTTTGCAGTGATAAATGTCAATCAAAGTTTCATAGCAGCCCGGTGCAATATATCGCTAAACCCGCAACGACGACTGCCGATGCACATACACAGCATCATCAGACTACTCAATCCGTTAATGAGACAAGCACAACAGGCACGATCATCTATACGTGCCCAATGCATCCAGAAATTAAACAAGATCATCCTGGAAACTGTCCTAAATGCGGAATGACACTGGAGCCACTCATTCCTGAATTAGAGGAAGATGAGAATCCGGAGTTACGTGATTTCCGCCGACGCTTCTGGTGGACACTGCCATTGACCATCATCGTGACTTTTTTGGCGATGTTTGGTCATCAAATGAACCTGTTCAATATGGCGGTTCAGAGCTGGATTGAACTGGTGTTGTCACTCCCAATTGTACTTTGGGCAGGTTGGCCATTTTTTTCCCGGGGTTGGCAATCGGTTGTGAATCGCAGCCCGAACATGTGGACGCTGATTGGTTTGGGCACTGGAGCTGCATTTATTTATAGTGTGGTCGCAACCATTGCACCGCAAATCTTCCCAGACTCATTTATTTCCATGGGTCGTGTCGCTGTTTACTTTGAAGCTTCAGCGGTCATCATTTCATTGACCCTACTGGGACAAATATTGGAGTTAAAAGCACGTTCGCAAACTTCTGCTGCAATTAAGTCACTCCTTGGGCTCGCTCCTAAAACAGCTCGCCGAATCCTGCCTGATGGAACTGAAGAAGATGTTCCTCTAACGCATGTCCATGTAGGAGATTTACTCAGAATTCGCCCAGGTGAAAAAGTGCCTGTGGATGGTGTAATCACTGAAGGAAGTAGTTCAGTGGATGAATCGATGCTGACAGGTGAACCTTTACCTATCACTAAACGTATCGGCGATAAAGTCATTGGAGCTACCCTGAATACCAATGGTTCCCTAATCATGCGTTCAGAGAAAATTGGTTCAAGTACCATGTTATCCCAGATCGTACAGATGGTGGCGCAAGCTCAACGATCGAGAGCACCAATGCAACGTATGGCTGATCAGGTAGCAGGTTGGTTCGTCATGGCTGTAGTGACCATTGCCTTGCTTACCTTCTTTGGATGGGGACTATTCGGCCCAGAAGAATCAAGCTGGGTTTATGCATTAATCAATGCTGTGGCAGTACTCATTATTGCCTGTCCTTGTGCACTAGGCTTGGCAACTCCAATGTCTATCATGGTTGCGACGGGTCAAGGTGCTACTCATGGTGTGCTGTTCCGTGATGCAGCAGCCATTGAGAATCTACGCAAGATTGACACACTAATCATCGATAAAACAGGTACGTTAACTGAAGGACGCCCTGTATTCGATCGTGTAGTTGCCGCATCAGATTTTGACGAATCTGAAGTATTACGTTTAGCCGCCAGTCTTGATCAAGGCAGTGAACACCCGCTAGCCGAAGCGATTGTAAACGCAGCACACGAACGTGGCCTGTCTCTTGAAACACCAGATAATTTTGAATCGGGCTCAGGGATTGGTGTTCGAGGTCAAGTGGGCGATCGTCAGTTAGCTTTGGGCAACACAGCACTGATGGAGCAATTGGGTATCTCGGTACAATCTCTGATTCCGCAAGCCGAAGAGCTGCGTTCGGAAGGTGCAAGTGTGATGCATCTAGCCATCAATGGTGAATTGGCCGGTCTGCTTGCAGTATCCGATCCCATCAAAAAAAATACCCCAGAAGCACTTGCCACCCTGAAGGAAGCGGGTCTACGTATCGTGATGGCAACAGGAGATGGTCTCACCACTGCCCGTTCAGTCGCAGCACGTCTAGGCATTGATGAGGTACATGGCGAAGTCAAACCCGCAGATAAACTAGAACTGGTCAGCAAATTGCAGAAGGAAGGTCGCATCGTGGCTATGGCTGGTGATGGCATCAATGATGCACCAGCCTTGGCTAAAGCTGATGTCGGTATCGCTATGGGAACCGGGACTGATGTTGCAATGAATAGTGCCCAAGTTACGCTGGTCAAGGGAGATTTACGAGGGATTGCTGTTGCCCGTTCACTTTCGGAAGCTACTGTCGGCAACATGAAACAGAACCTCATGTTTGCTTTCCTTTACAATGCCTTGGGTATCCCTATCGCGGCTGGCGTACTATATCCATTTACCGGTTGGTTGTTGTCACCGATGATTGCCGCCTTGGCTATGAGTTTGAGTTCAGCTTCAGTCATCACCAATGCCCTTCGCCTGCGAAATAAAAAGTTATGATAGAGAGTTCCTTTCTTCCACCAGATGTATCAGGGCTGGTTGCAGCACTCGCCATCGGCCTGCTCATTGGTTTAGAACGAGGATGGCAGGATCGAGAACTGCCAGAAGGCAGCCGAGTAGCAGGTCTACGTACCTTCACATTGACAGGATTGCTCGGAGGAGTGCTCGGTCATTTACAACCAAACTTCGGAGCTTGGCCGCTAGTTGCGGCCGTATTAGGGCTTTCCTTATTACTAACAGTGTCCTATGCTCGTACCGCAAAAATTTCCGGTAATTTAAGTGCTACCACAATTATTGCGATGCTGTTGACATTAGTTTTAGGTGCATATGCATCCCATGGTAATGTTACTTTAGCATTAACCGCGGCTGTAATCGTCGCTGTATTTTTGGATCTCAAGCCAACCTTACACGGTTGGCTACGCTTGATAGAGCATCGTGAATTAACCGCATCCCTGCAGTTGCTGGTACTTTCTGTCGTTATATTACCCTACTTACCCAATACGGGTCTGGGACCTTTTGCTGCATTAAATCCTTACCAGTTATGGTGGGCAGTGATCCTGATTGCCGGACTCTCTCTGGCAGGTCATTTTGCCATGCGGCTTACCGGTTCAGAAAGAGGCATATTCTGGACAGGTCTATTGGGTGGTTTGGCATCGTCTACAGCTGCAACTGTCGCACTGGCACGCTATACACGCCAGCACCCCGTCATGGTCAGTGCTGCTATTTCTGGAACATTGGCTGCCTGTGGCATCATGTTTTTTCGTATGGTTGTGCTGATAGGCGTCATTGAGCCAGCATTGCTAAGCACTTTTGGTGGTGCAATGATGATTGCGGGAATCCTTCTGCTGGGTATGGCATTGTGGAGACAACGCCAAATTACCAGCGCTGAAAACAACGATCGAACAATAGAAGCAATGGCTCCTTTTGATCTTGGGACAGCATTCAGCTTCGCTGCTTTCCTGGCTGTCATGGCAGTCTTGGTCCCGGCAGCAAAACAATGGTTGGGCACCAGCGGCATCTTCGTATTATCGACTATTTCTGGGCTAGCAGACATAGATGCTATTTTAGTCTCACTTGCCCGCCTGCATAGTACTGAAGGCTTAACAACAAATGTGGCTGCTGTCGCGCTAGGGCTGGCCACACTGAGCAACATGTTAAGCAAAGCGACAATTGCATGGATGACAGGGGGGGCACAGTTTGGCCGAGCTATCATATTTGGCTACACAATTGCCATGATAGGTGCTGGCGTAGCTCTGGCTCTCAGTTTGAGCTTTATGTAAGGTCAACTCGGGTAAATGGAAGATGTTCAAAAAATGAGTTAAAATGATTCCCCTTGCATGGATTCACTTTGAAAAACAATGGTAAAAATGATTCGACCATTGAGGGATTCAGCCTGGATGGTCGCCCCAAGCATATCAAGAATAGATTTTGTTATCGCGAGCCCTAAGCCGGTTCCTTCTTCTGTTCTTTGTCTAGATGCATCTGTTCGATAAAATCGATCAAATAACCTGGATAGTTGTTCAGGAGAGATTTCAGGGCCTTCATTTTCAATTGAAAATATTGTGTTATCTAAATTCTGTTGAAGTTTTATGCGTATTGTAGAATTCTTATTTCCATATTTAACTGCATTAGATAATAGATTGCTGAGTGCTCGACGTAACATAGCAGGATCACCTTTGACATTTCCAGATCCTGTTTGTTGAAGCGTCATATTTTTTTCGGCAGCTAGCGCATCATAGAAATCAAATAAGGCTGTAACTTCTTTAACCAGGTCAATATTCTGTAAGTTCTGTAATTTTAGGCCATGTTCTGCTTTTGCCAAGAAAAGCATATTGGATACCATTCGAGCCAAACGTTCTAATTCTTCTAAATTAGAAAATAGTATTTCTTGATAAGTACCAATATCTCGGTTACGGGCAAGACATACTTGAGTTTGAGTCATTAAGTTATTAATCGGTGTTCTAATTTCATGCGCTAAATCAGATGAAAAATCGGAAAGCCTTTCTAAAGCTGATTCTAGTCTGTCGAGCATATCATTGAAGGCAATTGCTAATGATTTTAGTTCTGTTGGTGTGTGCTCAACTTCTAAACGTTCTGAAAGATGTTGGGCAGAAATGCCTTCTGCGACCTTAGCCATTTTTTGCACGGGTCTTAAACCTCTCCAGGTTGCAAACCAGCCTAAAAACATTAAACAAATCGTACCGGCTAAACCAATGTAAAAAAGTTGACGCTTAAAATCATTTAAAAAATGTAGATGTTCAGATGTATCGATCCCCACAATAATGCGTACAGATTGTATCTCAGTATTTTTGTTTATATCCGTGTTGTAGATCATGCCACGATAAGTCTTATCCTGAATTTTCCATTTAATCCATGAATTATTTGCTGACTTGGTTAAGTGTTGAGTATTAATTGTTGAAGGTGCTGAACTAAATAAAACTTTACCTGTCGGTCGTTCTATTTGAACCATAAGATCATGGTGTCCAACTAAAGCGTCTCTCAAATAAAGATTAAGTTCTGGAGAGTTTTTAGGATTCTGTTGGATAAGATTCTGAATCAGCTGGATTTTACCTTCTAATTGGGTACGGTCTTGAGTCTCAAAATGATGCATTACTAATTTATTTATGAACAAACCCATAATAATTAGAATGAAAATAGTAGATAATGAGAAAATGATACCGATCCGGAAACTGATCGCTCTGAATAAATTATTATTCATCCTCTACCTCTAGTACATACCCCATTCCTCGAATATTCTGAATTAATTTGGGAGTAAAGTTACTGTCAACTTTACTTCTTAATCGTTTAATAGCGACTTCAACGACATTCGTATCACTATCAAAATTCATATCCCAAATTTGAGAAGCAATCAGCGCTCTTGGTAAAATTTCACCTCGTCTACGCATAAAAAGTTCCATAAGCGCGAATTCTTTTGCCGTCAGATCAATGCGTTGACCCGCTCGCGTTACCCGACGTTTTCTCAAATCAAGTTCTAAATCAGCAATCTTAATAATATTACTATCTTCTCTTTGTTGCCCTCGTCTAAGGAGCGTTTTTATTCGAGCTAGAAGCTCTGCAAAAGCAAAAGGCTTAACTAAATAATCATCAGCGCCTAGCTCTAATCCTTTTACTCGATCTTCGATTTGATCTCGGGCGGTAAGAAAAAGAATGGGCATTGTTTTACCGCTGCTACGAATATCATTGATAATATTCCAACCATTTAGTCCAGGTAACATCACGTCTAAAATAATTAAGTCATACTCTTCAGAAAGAGCTTGATGTTTACCCGTTAACCCATCTGTAACCCAGTCCGTAATATAGCCAGCTTCGGATAAACCTTGCTTGAGATAATCACCAGTTTTTTGTTCATCTTCAACTAATAGTATTCTCATTTCCGAATCCTAAGTCATTCATTAAAACTATAATAACGTTATAAAACATCTGATCGAGATAGATTACAAAAATGTCATTTTCAAGTCACTTAGATGTTCAGTGCTTCACTTTATTGTAGTAGCAAGAAATTAACTTTTAGAGAAACTTATGAAAACTGTAGTGCGTCGTAGTCTAACAATTTTAATGTGTGCTGGAACTTTAATTGCTGGTACTCAATCTTGGGCAAAAGATGTATCAACCTCAAGTGCCACTAAAACGGTAAAAGCACAGAAACCTTGTACAAAACCTTGTAAAATGGAAAAAGATGACAAGACTCAGCAAGATCATAGTCAACATCAGTCTCCTAACTCATCTGACATGTCAAAAATGGATCATTCTATGATGAATATGGACCATTCTAAAATGGATCATTCAAAGATGAATATGCCTGGTAGCAATAAATAATTTTATAAATAGCGAGAAAGAAGTATTAAAGTTTATACTAAATATTTGCTTTATTACTTCAATCTTGACCTTTCTAAAGGTGAGATAGAATGTCAAAAAAGTTAAGTCATGTACTCTTAATTGGAGTTGGTTTATTTTCATCAACTTGGGTAATGGCGGCAGTTAAAGAATATGATTTAACAATCGCTGAACAAACTGTAAATATCACAGGAAAACCGCTAAAGAGAATTACCGTTAATGGTAAATTCGTTGCACCACTTCTTGAATTTGAAGAAGGTGATGAGGCCGTTATCCGTGTTCACAATAAGTTAAAAAATCAGGACTCTTCAATCCATTGGCATGGCTTATTATTACCTGGAATTATGGATGGTGTACCTGGATTTAACAAATTTAATGGCATTGCCCCTAATAAAACTTATGAATATAAGTTTAAAGTCCGCCAAAATGGTACTTATTGGTATCATTCACATAGTAAAGGACAAGAACAAGACGGTTTATATGGTGCTTTTGTTATTTATCCTAAAGATAAAACTCCACTAACAGCTGCTGAAAAAACCGATAAAGATTACGTTGTTTTGCTTTCTGATTTTCATAATTCAACAAGTGATCAAATTATGAAAAATCTTAAAAAAGAAGCAGATTACTATCAGAACCGTCGCGAAACAGTATTCGATGTATTAAAACAAGTTAAACGTGATGGATTAAAGGCAACTTGGCAAGACCGCTCTATGTGGAATCAGATGCGGATGTTGAAAACAGATATGTCCGATGTGACTGGTTATACATTTTTAATGAATGGCAAAACACCTCAGCAAAACTGGACCGGTAACTTCAAAGCTGGTGAAAAAGTTCGCCTTCGTTTTATTAATGCTTCCGCTATGTCATTCTTTGATGTACGCATTCCAAACCTAAAAATGACTGTAGTCAGTGCTGATGGTCAACCTGTAAAGCCCGTTCCTGTAGATGAGTTCCGTATTGGTACTGCTGAAACCTATGATGTCATTGTGGAACCAAAACAAGCACATTACCAAATTGAAGCTGAATCTATTGATCGTACCGGTTTTTCAGTGGGAACATTACATGAAGAAAGCAGCCCAGCAGTCAAACAAATTGAGATGCCTAAATCTCGCCCTCGTGCTTTATTAACTATGGAAGATATGGGGATGAGCCATGACATGTCATCTATGAAAGATATGAATCACGATATGTCTTCTATGAAAGGTATGGATCATGATATGTCTTCTATGAAAGGCATGAATCACGATATGTCTTCTATGAAAGGTATGGATCATGATATGTCTTCAATGAAAGATATGAATCATGATATGTCTTCTATGAAAGGTATGGATCATGATATGTCTTCTATGAAAGGTATGGATCATGATATGCCGATGAATAGCGCTACTGTTAAGGCGGCTTCAGACAAGAATGATAATACCGTATTTGGATGGGCAAATGCTTCAACACCTGAAGGTAATAAAGCATTGCAATATAGTGATTTGCAATCGTTAGATCCTCAAAAAGACACTCGTGCAGCTGAACGTGAAATAGAGATCCGTCTTGGTGGAAACATGGAGCGTTATATTTGGACAATAAATGGTAAAAAATTTAATGAAGCCGACCCACTAGTGGTGAAGTATGGTGAACGTATTCGCTTAAAATTTGTCAATGACAGTATGATGGCTCACCCAATGCACTTACATGGCATGTTTATGCAGCTTGAGAATGGTCAGGATCCAAGCAATATGCCAAACAAACATACGGTAATTGTTCCACCTGGGAAAACGATAACCACTCTACTCACAGCTGATGAGTTAGGTGAGTGGGCTATTCATTGTCACCTGCTTTACCATATGAGTGCAGGAATGATGAATAAACTCATTGTAGCTCAAGTGGAAGATGGTAATTCTACAAAGACTGTTCCTCAGTCCCAAGTAAATGAGAAGGGAGTAAATCCACATGCACATCACTAATAATTTGTTTTCAAAAACAACTTTGATGATTGCGCTATTTGGATTATCAAATCTAACGTTCGCTAAAAATGAAACTCCTGTACAAGACAGTAATATTACAAAAAATATGAAAATTCTTTTACAGGAATCTGGAGGATTAAAGTATTCCCTTCAAGAGCGTTATCCAGAATATTATTCAATGGAAAATGCGGATATGGGGGATAAGAGTGTCCAGATTGCGCTTGAGAACTCTAACTCACCTCATGACAATCATCTTAAAGAACATGGTGGACAAATTTATCAAACGACAAAATTTGAAAATGAATGGATGGTTGATGAAGACGGTAAGGGCAACCTAGGAACAAAGTTTGAAACTTTAATTGGAACAGATGAAAATCGTCTATTTATTGAAGCCAATTCGGAAAAGTCAGAAAGTAATGATCCAAAATATGCTGTATCAGCACTTTATAGCCGTAACGTAGCCCCATTTTGGGATGTACAAGCTGGGGTAAGATATAGTGAAGATAAAAATAACAGCAGCAGCGATCGAGTGGATGGGGTTATTGGTATATTAGGTCTAGCTCCTTATTTCTTTGAAACACAAGCATATCTTTATGGCGGTGAGAATAATTTTTGGGGAGCAAGTTTTGAATTAGAACGTGATTTGCTTTTAACTCAGAAACTTATTACTCAACCTTATATCGAAGCAGATGTAATATTTAGCGATGATTCTAACTATGCTGCAAAATCAGGTTTATCAGAACTAAAAACTGGTATCAAAACCCGATATGAGATTACTAAGCGAATTAAACCTTTCATTGATGTTGCTTACCAATATGAAAAAGGACAGAAAGCCACTTCTATGCAAGAGGCAACAGAGTCTGAAAAGGGATGGAAATATGGTGCAGGCATCGAATTAGTTTTTTAAAATAGTATGATTTGGATTCATGAATGGTAGCTTCGGCTACTATTCATGAATTATTACTATTTATTTTCGAATCTGTAAAACTAAAAAAGCTTAATTTTTGGTCTATTTTTATGCAGTGGTTAAAAACATGCTTATCGCTGTTTTTATCGTTTGCTATTCTTTTAGTAGGATCGGCTGCTACTACTTCGTCTGTACATCATCGGTGTTTAATGCCATCTGAATAGATGCATGTGGCATAGCCGTCTTCATCGATTTGAATCCTAAAGTGGCCCTAATGATCCGCTTTAGCTTGCCATGATTACATTCGATCACGTTATTTTTATACTTAACCTGCGTGTGCTCAAGATCTGGTGGACATTTTCTTTCCCATTTTAACCGTGACAAAGCACCTCCATATGTGTGCTTTATCTGTATCTATCACTTGTGGGGCCTTCCTTTGCCAGAAGATGCGGATACTGAGCATCCAAAAGTAAAAGAACTGCATGAGCTTCTTGCATGGTCTGAAGGTATGGTCTGGTGTTCACCTGAACGT
>NZ_JBHDVN010000042.1:0-23397 GCF_046635365.1 Acinetobacter sp. NIOH-H-8 | reverse complement strand
TTGCTATAGACCACATTTAAGTTTAAATATGAACACCCCGAATCAGACGTATGAGCAAACTAAAACCGAGCTAATTGCTTAACTCGGTTTGAAGTGGAATACTGTCAATCTATTTCAGGACAAGACATCATTAGTGTTTATGACGCATATGCGGGAATAAAATTACATCACGGATACTTGGTGCATTCGCAAAGATCATTACCAGGCGGTCAATACCGATCCCTTCACCTGCTGTAGGAGGCAGACCATATTCCAGAGCTTCAATGAAGTCAGCATCATAGTGCATTGCTTCATCATCACCCGCATCTTTCTCAGCAACCTGCGCCTGGAAGCGTTCAGCCTGATCAATCGGGTCATTTAATTCTGAGAAGCCATTTGCCAGTTCACGACCACCGATAAAGAATTCAAAACGGTCTGTAATATGCGGATTTTGATCATTACGGCGAGCTAGTGGAGAAGTTTCCGCTGGATATTCAGTCACGAATGTAGGCTGACGTAGTTGAGTTTCTACCGTTTCTTCAAATACGATGGTTTGCAGTTTACCCAGACCAAAACCTGGTTTTACCTGTTCTTTCAGTTCTTCCTGAATGAATTTCGCCAGGAACTCACGGTCATTGACATTTTCTGGAGTGAACTGTGGATTGTGCTCAAGAATGGCGTCAAACATTGAGATCTTTTTAAATGGTCCTTTGAAGCTAAAGACTTCATCGCCATAAGGCACATCAGTGGTACCCAGAATATCAATTGCCAGTTTTTCCAGCATTTGCTCTGTCAATTCCATCAGGTCTTTGTAATCTGCATACGCCTGGTAGAATTCGATCATAGTGAATTCAGGGTTATGACGAGTAGAAACACCTTCATTACGGAAGTTACGGTTAATTTCGAATACGCGCTCGAAACCACCCACAACCAGACGTTTCAAATAAAGCTCAGGTGCAATACGCAGGAACAACGGCATATCCAGTGCATTATGATGCGTTTCAAATGGACGCGCAGATGCTCCACCAGGAATTACGTGCATCATCGGGGTTTCAACTTCCATAAAACGTTTGTCGTTCAGGAAGCTACGAATACCGGCAACAACTTTGGCACGAACTTCAAAAGTTTTACGGGTTTCTTCATTTACGATCAGATCAAGATAACGCTTACGATACTTCACTTCAGTATCAGTCAAACCATGGAACTTGTCTGGAAGTGGACGTAATGATTTTGTCAGTAATTCAAAATGCTCGATATGAACATACAGGTCGCCTTTACCAGAACGACCAATATAACCTTCAACCGCAATGATATCGCCCAGATCCAGACCTTTGATCGTTGCAAGTACTTCTGGCTCAAGCTCTTTACGTGGAACATAAAGCTGAATACGACCGGTCATATCCTGAATCACGATGAATGAACCGCGGTTCAACATCACACGACCTGCTACTTTTACATGAACGTGTTCGCCAGCTTCAATTTCTTCTTTAGATTTATCAGCAAACTGGTCTTGTAAATCTTGCGCATAATGTTCACGTTTAAATGTGTTTGGCCATGGGCTAACACCAGTTTCTTTTGCGTGGTCTTGAATCTGCTTTAACTTGGCATGACGCTGTGCAATTAAATCGTTTTCGGAAATGATTTGTTCAGAAGTCGATTGAGCGTTATTTTGCGTCATCTCTGCCTCGGATAAGATTAGTTAAAAAATAGAAGTTGCATAGAATAGCAGAAATCTGCATCAAATCGTAGCGTAAAGACTTCCCACACGTGGCTTTTCTTGAGAAAAATTTCTGGATATATGAAATTTTTAAAAACAAATGATTTTCATTATTTTCAGTTTCGAATTTTATGATTGGTTTTTTAAAATATTGCCCAACTTTTATTAGATGAAAGTCCAAGACCTCAACCTTCTGCACAAATTATGCCTTTATATCTCATATCAGCTTAGACCAATAGCTAACTGCTTCCTCGAAATAGACGTTTTACAATAATGACCATATTAGAAGGTGGTGTTTTAACACCCTGACCACGACTTTGCCATGTCCGATAAAAATGAGTAAAAATATGTCTAAAATATTGTTTTTTCATGGCTTGGATTCGTCAAAACAGTCCACGAAATTTCATGCAATTGATGCAATGCATAAATATTGTATAGATGTGGATTATCGCAATCTGAGTTACCAGTCGGTAGCTGATTTCTACCACGAAATGGTTGAAACCATTAAACCGGATATTCTGGTCGGACATAGTCTGGGCGGTTATTGGGCGCTAAAAATGTCACAAGCTCATCAGATCCCTTGTGTGATCGCGAATCCTAGCTTGCAACCAAATTTCCGCGATGATTATCCTGCGATTTGTGACAGTGATTTGCAGCATGATATTCCGCAAATGGCCTACCTGGAATTAGGCGATGAAATTTTGGATATGCATGCAGCACAGGCACAGCTTGAAGATTATATGCAAATTCATGCCATTGAAGGTGGTCATCATCGTCTGGAACATCCCGAACAGATTAACGACCTGATTCAGGAAATTGAATATCATTTTATCCGGCAATAAAAAAGCCCCAATAGTTGGGGCTTTTTTGATCATTCAGACTTAAGCAACTGCAGCTTCAGGCTGAGATTTATCATCAAGTACTGACCAGATATCTAAACCTAATTCACCGTGTAAATCTGGCAGATCAAGGAAGATGCTCGCACCTAGAACCTGATGCTGACATTTTTCAGCCAATTCATGAACTGCTTTCAATGTACCGCCAGTTGCCAGTACATCATCCACAATAATCACTTTTTGTCCCTGAACTTCTGCAGACATTTCCAGACGGTCCAGACCATATTCAAGGCTATAACCTACACCTACGACTGGAGGTGGCAATTTACCTGCTTTACGAACCAGTAATAAGCCTTTGCCAGTACGCTGCGCCAACAGGCTTGCCAGCACAAAACCACGTGCTTCCACTGCCACAAAGCTGTCTACTTCAGCAAGCTTTTCTTCAGGAATGCTGGCAATCAGAGCATCAGTTAATGGACCCAGATTATTCATGAATAATGGAGTCAAATCGAAGAAACAAATGCCTGGTTTTGGGAAATTCTGGACAGTACGAATGTGAGACCACAGAGAAGTAGACAAATTGCTCATGGGAGATCTTTAAACAAGGAAAGGAATAGGTGAATTTTAAACTAAATTAACAATGTGTAACAACAACGACTGTGCAATATTAAAGCAGAAAATAATAATAACCAATTGATTTAAATATATAAATTTATTTTAAAAAATATTTAATAAAGATTAGGCTAAGTCTAAGTTAACTGATTTTAATCATTTTTTCTGCCCGACTTTGGTCTACAACTTAAAATCTAAGCCAGAAGCGTGTTTTATAAAACTAAGAATACAACTCTTTGCCTAACCTTAAATATATTTCTAGTAATGAAATACCTAGGGACTGACCTTTCTGCTGTTAATTTCACTGATTAAACTTTTATTCGCTTTACTTTATGAATAGAACTGCGTAAAAATTTAGCCAAATATGTTTACTATTAAAAGTCATATTCTTTAGGGTCTTGCCATTTGTGGATTTTAAGCTGACAGCTACAGTTGGTCAGTTTTGGAGAGTTATATGAAAAAATATCAATGCATCGTTTGTGGATGGATTTATGACGAGGCAGAAGGTTGGCCTCAGGACGGAATCGTTCCTGGAACCAAATGGGAAGATATTCCTGATGACTGGACTTGTCCAGATTGTGGTGTTTCTAAAGTCGATTTTGAAATGATTGAAATCTAATCATGTTCTTTTAAAGACCATATTGAATGGTCTTTTTTATGTCCTTTATACCTGAAAAAAACTAATTTAAAAAAGCATGGAGAATCGTATGCATCCTATCGTCATCATTGGTTCGGGCATGGCGGGCTATGCTGTTGCTCGTGAGTTTCGCAAACTCAACCCAGACCATGAACTTGTCATGATTTGTGCTGATGATGCGACTAATTATGCAAAACCTACGCTTTCTAATGCTTTAGCAGGAAACAAACCACCAGAACATATCCCTTTGGGTGATGCAGAAAAAATGTCAGCGCAGCTGAAAATGCGCATCGAAAAAAACACTTGGGTCAAAGTGATTCATCCTGAACAACATCAGCTAACTTTAGAAAAAGACGGTCAGGAAAGCACACAGGATTATTCTAAATTGGTGGTGGCTGTGGGTGCCAATCCAGTACGCCTGGCCATTGCTGGTGATGCGAGCGACGATATTCATATGGTGAATAACCTGACTGACTATAAAGCTTTCCGTCATAATCTGGCAGCCCGTGAAGATAAACGTGTGGTGATTCTAGGCGCAGGCCTGATCGGCTGTGAATTTGCCAATGACTTGCAACATACTAATCATCAGGTCACCGTGATTGATCTGGCACCCCAGCCTTTAGGTCGCTTATTACCAGCTCATGTCGCAGATGCTTTCCAGCAAAATCTTGAAGAGACGGGCATTCATTTTGTACTGGGGACAACAGTCGAAAAAGTCTCTAAAGTTGAAAATGGTGATTATCTGGTCACACTTGCCAATGGCCAGTCGGTAGTTGCTGATGTGGTGCTGTCTGCTGTGGGCTTACAGCCGAATATTTCTGTCGCAAAAGAAGCCGATATTCATACCAGTCGCGGGATTCTGACAAATACAAAACTAGAAACCAATCAACCCGACATTTATGCAGTAGGCGACTGTGCGGAAGTAAACGGAATGCTTTTACCATATGTCATGCCAATCATGCAGCAGGCCCGTGCCCTGTCTAAAACATTGAATGGCGAACATACTGCAGTTCATTATCCAGCGATGCCAGTTGCGGTCAAAACACCAGCTGCGCCATTGACTGTCCTTCCTGCTCCAGTTGATGTCGAAGTAACTTGGGAAAATGAAGAGTTTGATGACGGTATGCTGGCCAAAGCCTTTGATGCCAGCGGTACTTTACGTGGTTTTGTCCTGCTTGGTGCCACTGCTGCCAAACAACGCCTGGCATTGACCAAGCAGGTTCCTGACTTGATTCCAGCTACAGTTTAGATGTTTAATACAAAGGACATTTTTTAAGCGAAATGTCCTTTAATCAGGAAATATATCATGCATAGTGCCCTGCAGTTCAATCATTCTCCGTATACCGCTTTCATGCGTGAAACCAAGGTCGATCTTGGCAATGGCATCGAATTGCACGTAGAAGTCGGAGGAAATCCTGAACACCCGACTATTCTGCTAATTATGGGGCTTGGGGCACAGATGCTGTACTGGCCGGACTTCTTCTGTAAATCTCTCATTGATCAGGGCTATCATCTGGTGCGTTTTGACAACCGGGATATTGGTTTATCTTCCAAGATTCACCATAAAGGACCTCGCTTAAACACCTTAAAAATGATGAGCCGTTTTGTACTGGGTTTAGGCAATCAGGGCGCGCCTTATACACTGTATGATATGGCAGATGATGTACATCTTCTGATTGAAAAAATGGGACTGGGTCAGGTCTATGTGCTCGGTGCCTCTATGGGCGGCATGATTGCCCAGATTCTGGCCGCACGTTATCCTGATAAAGTTAAAAAAATGGGCTTACTGTTTACCAGTAATAACCAGCCACTGTTACCCCCGCCTTTTCCAAAGCAACTCTTTAGTTTAATTGACAAACCCGCTTCCACAGATGAAGATGGCATTGTCGATCATAGCTTGAAGCTGTTTAATATTATTGGCTCGCCGGGTTATGTGAATCATCTGGAAGCGATTCAGACCGCCCGTAAGTTATATAAGCGAAGTTACCATCCAGCGGGTGTACTTCAACAGTTTTTAGCAATATTATGTACGGGTTCATTGCTGCAACTGGACAAGCAAATCCAACAAGAGACCCTGGTGGTTCATGGTGCTCGTGACAGATTGCTGCCTCCTAGTCATGGTAAGGCTGTTGCAAAAGCAATTTCAGGGGCTAAATTTGAATTAATTGATGGAATGGGGCATGATATCCCTCCGCATTTTATTCCATATCTTAGCGAATTATTTGCTGATCATTTTAAATCATAAACATTAGGACACTATGGCTGCATTACCATCCCTAAGACAGCTGTCATACCTCGTAACACTGTCTGAGACGCTGCATTTTACAGAAGCTGCTCGCCGCTCATTTGTTACCCAGTCAACTTTGTCTGGCGGTATTATGGAGCTGGAGCGTTTACTCGGTGGCGTTCTTGTTGAACGCGATCGCCAGAATGTACGTTTAACGCCGCTTGGTGAACAAGTGGTTGCACGTGCCCGTGTTCTACTGGCTGATGCTCAGGACTTAATGCGTTTAAGTCGTGAAATGAGTGAACCATTAACCGGTGATCTGCATCTTGGCGTTATTCCAACCATTGCCCCTTTCATCCTGTCACAATTTCTGGATGAAGTGCATCAGCAGCTACCGAAAATCCAGCTACATCTAAATGAAGCTCAAAGTGAGAAAATTGTAGAGAAACTGGAGCATGGTAATCTGGATATGGTGGTGCTAGCGCTGCCTTTCGATACCCGTAGTCTGAAAGTTGCTGAAATTGCCAAAGAGAACCTGTATCTGGTGCATCACAAATCTGACCAGAATGCAGCTCAAGCCAAATCTCTGGAAGATCTGGATCTGTCTCGCCTGATGCTGTTGGAAGAAGGTCACTGCTTGCGTGATCATGCATTGAGTGCCTGCCCGATTGGTGAGCGTAAAAATGATCATCGCCTGAAAGCAAGTTCATTACCGACGTTGATCGAAATGGTGTCTGCTGATCTTGGTTTTACCTTGTTGCCAGAAATTGCGCTGCATACCAATATGATCAAAGCCAATCCGGATCTGCGTATTAATCCAATCAATGCTGCGCCAAGCCGTACTCTGGCACTGGTCACTCGTAAGAGCACACCGCTACAAAGCGAGTTCGATGTGTTAGTACAAATTTTGCAAAAAATTACTGCCCACGATGCAGCTTAATTAAGCCCTAATAAAAAAGGAGCACTTAGATTGCTCCTTTTTTATTGCCTGTGTCTTCTGATAAAGTAAATTTTTATAAATTCAGTCAATTAAAATTATCCGAAAACCAATTTTTAAACTTTAACTATTTATAATATATAAAAATTAAACCCCTATTTTTTGGGATTGGCATTAAGAATAATTTAAGCCAAAATACATCCGTATATTAATTACTCTCGGGATAAGATTTCTTTGGCCTTATTTTTGCTCGCACCCGTATTATTGGTGCAACCTTATCCACTACCGCTCTCTTCCAATCTTGATCTTGCATTGCTACAGCTCGGTTATCAACCGGATATGCTGTCCTATACCGATCATCTGTGTGCTTAATCCCATATTGAACAGTATCTTCCCAATCTAGTGCTATATGAGATTCATGAGAAAGCCCAACTCAAGAATCTTTATACAATTCGAGCACGAATCCAGATTCCTCATCTGATTGTAGTTTTAGCTGATGATTCAGCTGAAATGATTAATTTATTCTTGTCATCTGGCGTGGATCGATATCTGATTGCATCGCATCCTGTTTCAAAAGTAGTAGCAGGCCTGAAAATCATCCTACGAGGTGGTGCCGACCTACATCCTGAATTAGCCCGTTATTTAGTGAGTCAGGAAACAAAAATACATTTTTTAAATCAGACTGAAGTACAGATTTTAAAGTATTTCAGCCAAGACCTGACTTTGGCCGAAATTCAAAACAGATTAAGTCTGCACGATTACCAGATTTATGCTGCTATTCGCAAAATCTATCAAAAACTCGCGAATCCATTTATCCATTCTCAAAATTAACAAAATATAAAAAAGGCTGAATTATCAGCCTTTTTAGTTTGCATAGAGTTATTTAAAGGTTTCCAGCAAGGTACGCTGTGCATTATGCGGTTGTTCACCTTCTGCAACTTGGGCACGCACCCAGGTTCCATCTCCTTGTAACAACCAGGCCTGCTGATTGTCTTTCAGGTAATTTAATAAACCTTGCTGGTAAATGCGTTTCTTTAATGCTTCGTCTTCAATCGGGAAACAGGCTTCTACACGATTAAACAGGTTGCGGTCCATCCAGTCCGCGCTTGAGCAATAAATCCGAGAATTACCATTATTGCTAAAATAAAACACGCGTGTATGTTCAAGGAAACGGCCGACGATTGAACGTACCCGGATATTCTCTGAAAGTCCCGGTAAGCCTGGACGCAGACAGCAAATCGAGCGGATAATTAGGTCTATCTGTACACCTGCTTGAGAAGCTTCATACAGTTTATTGATCAGTTGCAGCTCAGTTAAAGCATTGACCTTCACGATGATCTGGGCTTTCTTGCCCGCTTTGGCATTGGCAATTTCATTATCAATATAGTTGATGAGCTGGGCATGCAAGGTAAATGGTGCATGGAGCAGCTTTTTCAGCTTGGCCATTTTCCCCATTCCGGTCAATTCCTGAAAGATACGATGCACATCTTCACACAGATCCTTGTCCGTGGTTAAGAGACCATAGTCGGTATAAATTCGCGCATTGCCGGCATGATAATTCCCGGTACCCAGATGTACATAACGCACCAGCTTGTTATTTTCTCGGCGTACCACCAGAATCATTTTGGCATGGGTTTTATAGCCGACAATGCCATAGACCACGACCGCCCCTGCCTCTTGCAGTACATTAGCAACTGCAATATTGGATTCTTCATCAAAACGAGCACGCAGCTCGATGACTGCAGTCACTTCCTTACCGTTACGGGCCGCTTCTGCCAGCACCTGCACGATCTCGGAATCTGGACCACTACGATACAATGTCTGCTTGATTGCCAGTACCTGAGGGTCACGTGCTGCTTCACGTAACAGCGTAATCACTGGTGCAAAAGATTCAAATGGATGATGTAGCAAAATATCCTGCTTCTGCATGGCACTGAAAACATTTTCAGATTTCTTCAGTACTTTAGGCAGAATTGGCGTATGTGAATCATAACGTAAATGTGGACGTTTGAAGTTGGAAAGTAACCGCGCCAGATTAACCGGTCCTGCCACTTTATAGAGCTGTTCTTCATCCAGATCAAATTCTTCCAGCAGATATTCATAAATATGCTGCGGACAATTTTCAGTCACCTCCAGACGGACTGCACGACCAAAACGGCGTGAACTCAGTTCACCTTTTAAGGCTTTGGCCAGGTCTTCAACATCTTCATTTAAGGCCAGATCGGCATTCCGGGTGACACGGAATTGGTAACATCCCGTCGCGGTCATGCCCGGGAACAGATCAGACACATGTTCATGAATGATGGCGGATAACATCACATGATGTTCTTTACCATCAGTCAGTTCATCCGGTAAACGCACAACACGTGGCAATGAACGTGGCGCAGGAACAACCGCAAGATCAATCTGACGGCCAAAGGCATCTTTCCCTTCGAGCGTCACAATAAAATTCAGGGATTTATTCACCAGACGTGGGAATGGATGTGCCGGATCAAGGCTAATAGGCGTAAGAACTGGAGCAACCTGTTCCTGAAAATATTTTTTCACCCAGGCCGATTGTGCCGGTGTTAGCTCTCCACGGCGCAGGAAGCAGATATCTTCCTCACGCAGTTTAGGCAAAATCTCTTCATTTAAAATACGGTACTGGCGTTCAATGGCGGCATGCGCTGTTTCGGCAATCTGTTCTAATACTTGTTTTGGTGTTAAACCATCCGGACTGCGGCTTTCATTACCCAAATCCAGTTGTTCCATGACGCCAGCCACACGAATTTCAAAAAACTCATCCAGATTACGTGAAAAGATCAGTAGAAAATTCATGCGTTCCAGCAAAGGATGCAATGGATCAACCGCCTGTTCCAGCACTCGCAAATGGAAATCCAGAATAGACAGTTCACGATTAATGTAACGATCATTATAAGTATATTCGGTTGGTGCCGAAGTCATACTGGCTGCCGTATTCATATCAAACCTACGCTATTTTCAAGTCTTGCTTATTGCTTTTAGTATGCTTCAAATTAATGACATTTTCATAAAAAAAGCCCAAATATTTGGGCTTTATCTTGGTATTTTTATTTAAGGGATTTCAGCATAGCGCATATAACGCTGAATCATACCTTTACGTGCTTTTAGGGCTGATGCATTACGATGATCTTCAAAATATTTTGGATTGGTGAGAATCGCTGCCAGGAAGATGGCCTGATCACGAGTCAGGCTCTCTGCAGTCTTACCAAAATAATGTTTGGCTGCCGCTTCTGCTCCATAGATATTGTCTCCAAACTCAATCGAATTTAAATACACTTCCAGAATACGCTCTTTAGACCACATGCGTTCCATCATCCAGGTCGCGACAGCTTCCTGACCTTTACGCAGGAATGAACGCTTGTTGACGAGGAACAGGTTTTTAGCCAGCTGCTGGGAAATGGTTGACCCTCCTGCCACAACACGGCCTTCATTCTTGTTACGGCTGAGTGCAGTCTGAATACCATCCCAGTCAAAGCCATGATGGTGCATGAATTTTCCATCTTCTGC
Organism: Acinetobacter sp. NIOH-H-8; assembly: GCF_046635365.1. Taxonomy (NCBI): domain Bacteria; kingdom Pseudomonadati; phylum Pseudomonadota; class Gammaproteobacteria; order Moraxellales; family Moraxellaceae; genus Acinetobacter; species Acinetobacter sp. NIOH-H-8. Next base: position 12,924 of record NZ_JBHDVN010000042.1, on the reverse strand, counting down.
CGTCACTACCGCCCGCTTGAGATTGGTACTGATTTCATCATAAGGGCGCCACTGATGTTGAATGGGTTTGGAGGGTTCAGTCCAATAATCGATCCGCATCATCATGGTGGTATTCACCGGATTGGTTCGCCACCAGGCTAAACTTGCAAAAATCCACAGTTGAACAAGTAGAATCACACTGACAATCACGAGAAGGGTGCGGGTCAGAAAGGCTTTCATGTCAGTGCGTTACTCCTGAAAATTCAATTTTTCGTGTTAAGCTTATTCGAAATATACAATCACAGCAAAAAAATAGCATGCCTGAATATTCTCCCCCAACAACACATCGCAAACTGGAAATGCAGCTCTGGTGGATGACCGCACTCCTGATCTGTATCAATGTCGGCCTGTTTGGCTGGCAGGTTCTGAATGGGATGGATATCACACAGCCAAGTTCTCCAGATGCCATTCGCTGGGGAGCAGATTATGCACCTTTAACGTATTTAGCGGAACCCATACGCCTGTTTAGTAGCATGTTTTTTCATTTTGGCTTAATTCACCTGATGTTGAATATGTGGGCACTGTATATTTTTGGTAGTGTTGCTGAACAAATTTTTGGCCGGATCTATTTTACAGGTCTTTATATTTGTGCCGGCCTGATGGGTAGTTTGCTCAGTGGCTATATGAGTATCCAGGACAGTTATGCCTTAATCGAAGGCGGTGTAGCCAATCCTGGCTTATTGCCGGGTGTTAGTGCGGGTGCTTCGGGTGCAGTCATGGGTCTCGGTGCCTCCCTGACTGTTCTATCTTTACTGCCAATGTTGCCCCGTCAGCCTTTTATTCTGGATAAAAAAACGCTCGTAATGATCATGGGCCTTAACCTGGCGATGGGCTTTATAATCAGCGGAATTAACAATGCCGCACATATTGGCGGCATGATCATGGGGGCCGGACTAACAGCGCTCTGGTATCTTGGTCAGAAAATGCAGCGTGGCCGTTTGGTCAGTCTGGTTGCCTTACTGCTCGGCGTCGCTGCCTGTATCGTGCTGTATCAATATAATCTGGCTTTGCTTGAACCGATCCGCCCACTCTGGCAAGAGATTTTACAAATGCTACAACAGCAGTTGGCGGATCAACCTGCAAGATAAATCTTATTGATTCATCTCACGCAGGCTTTGCAAGGGCGGAATTTCGGAAAGATAACTCAGACGATAACGCCCAATCAAGGTACATAACACAGTCATAAACACAGGTAAGATAACCCAGATTTCCCAATGAGGCTGGATGATCAGATCCATCTTATAGCTGGCAATGGCGCTGATCACTTCTGCAAACAGACATGAAACAATACCGGCGAATAGTCCGATAAAACCGATTTCCAGACTCATCATGGTTTTCAGCTTCTGTTTGGAACTACCAAAAGACCGGAGCAAAGCCACTTCACGTTTACGTTCATCCATGAGCAGGTTTAGACAGGCCATCAGTACCAGAAAACCGGATACGCTGACCAGCACAGCCAGAATGGTAATGATCTGCACCAGTACATTCACAATCCGTTTGATTTCTTCCAGAATCAGGCTGACATCAATAAATACCGTATTGGAAAACCGCTGAACCAGATTCACCAGTTTATCTTTATCTGTTTCCGGTACATAGAAACTGCCCAGATAACTGCCCGCATTGGCATCCATAGTATTCGGTGCAAAGATAAAGAAGAAGTTTGGACTAAAACTTTCCCACTCTACTGTTCTGAGGTTCACCACCTTGGCCTCAAGTATGCCTTCAGGCAAGCTAAAACTGAGCTTATCCCCCAGTTTGATGCCCAGCTCTTGTGCAGTATTGGCTTCGACCGAAACTTCACCCGGCTGTTTCAATCCTGCCTCCCCTTGCACAATGACATTATCCTGAGGATAGCGGTCCGATTGAGTCAGATTCAGTTCACGTCTTAAGGTATTACTCTCTTTGACCAGTTCAGCAGCAAAAGGATGATCATTTTTCGCCACCAGACGCCCGCGAATATTGGGATAAAGCGGCGTGCTTTTCCAGCCATTCTGTTCTAACTGAGCTTTTAAGTCAGGCATATCAAAAGGCGGCAGACCATAGACAAACTGGTTGGGTGTCCCTTCCGGCAACTGTTGCTGCCATCGATCAAGTAAATCTGTACGCAGTACAGCCAGCACACTGATCAAGCTGAGTCCAAGGGCTAAAGCAGTAATTTGTAAAGCGGTCTGATACGGTGTCCGCACATAGGCAGATAGATTGAATTTCAGATTACGCAGCAGTTTTAAAATACTCCAGACCGTAAAATACAGTACGGCGCAAAGCAGAATAATGGCCCCAATCACCCAAGCTGTCAGCACGATATTTTCCGTTAAAATCACACTGAAAATAATCAGACTTAAGGTTCCGGTCAGTAACATCCACAACATCGAATGGACGGATTTTTCCTGCTGACGAATGACCCGAATCGGAGGAGTATTTAAGAGTTGAAATAGACTCGGCATGACAAAGCCCAGTAACACCACTGCACTGGTCAGCATGGCAATTGGCAAGGGCCCCAGCAGCATCGCCGTAGCAGAGAACTCAAGCTGCAAGTTTGGAATAAGCTGTAGCATGAGCTGCAGCAAGCCATAACCCAATGCAACACCTATCACGCTACCAATCAACATGGCGATTAAAAGCACTAAACCCAGCAAAGCCAGATAAGCGGCTAGAATCTGATTTTTGGTCGCGCCAATACAACGCATCAGGGCAATATGATCCTGGTTCTGCTGTACATAACGTTGTGCGGTTAAAGCAATGGCAATCCCGCATAATAAAATGGTGAGAATATTCGCCAGTTGCAGAAAAGTATCCAGATTGGCAATTGGTTTCATTAAACGGGTATTGCCTTCGCTGGCATTACGCAAGCGTAGACTGCCCTGCTGTTCCAGTTCTTGTCCCTCAACCTCAGCCTCTACTTCATCTGAAGTCCCATTTTCAGATTTTATCTTCTGCTTGAACCAGGTTTCATATTGCCGGGTATCGGCTGGATTGCCTGCCATTAATAAACGGTAATCAATCCGGCTACCGACCTGAATCGCATTGGTGCGCGCCACTTCTGACTGAGCAATAATCACAGTCGGCGAAAAGCCAGAAAAACCCAGCTCCTGATTAGAATCCTGCTCAATTTTTGCAGTAACCTTAAATTTGGCATCGGCGATATTCAGTTCATCACCCAGTTTGACCTTGAGCAGATCCATGGCCCGTGAACTCAGCCAGATTTCCCCCGCTTGGATTTTATCTGCTGCAGGCTGAACCCGTAGCTCTCCTCGTAAAGGAAAAGCCTGATCAATAGCCTTAACATTGACCATGACAAACTGATCATTGGTATAAGCCATCGTACTGAAAAATGTGACTTCAGATTGCTGTAAATCGAGCTGCCTGGCCTGATCACGCCATTCCTGAGCTAGCGGCTCATTATCAGAAAGTACCAAATCTCCCGCCAGCATTTCAGCTGCCTGTAAAGCAACGGCATTCTGAATCTGTTCATTACTGAACTTTAGTGCCGTTGTGGCACTAATCGCTAAGGTCAGCGCGATGATTAGCAGATAAATCCCTGTCGTATTAAAACTTTGTCTGAGTAAAGGACGAAAAAGATGCTGCATATCAGCCTCCACTCGCATGTTCAATCAGCTGACCATTGACCAGTTCAAAATGACGCTGGCATTGTTGGGCCAGATCAGGATCATGGGTAACCAGAACCAGCGTGGTGCCTAATTCGCGATTTAACTGAAAGAGCAGCTGTTCGATTTCTTGGGCAGTTTCCCCGTCCAGATTACCTGTCGGTTCATCAGCAAAAATGATTTTGGGTTCACTGACCAACGCGCGGGCAATGGCGACACGTTGCTGCTCCCCACCCGACAGTACTTTCGGTGTTTGCTGAGCCTGACGGTCTAATCCGACCTTTTGTAGCAATGCCAGCGCCTTTTGTTCGGCATGGCTATATTTAAAATCTGGCTGTAAACGTAAAGGCAGCATGACATTTTCAAGTGCCGTAAGATGAGGTAAAAGCTGGAAAGACTGAAATACAAAGCCAATATTTTTTAGCCGGACTAAAGCACGCTGTTCTTCATTCAAGTTCGATACCAGCTCTCCACAAACCGTTAACTGCCCGGAACTAGCCTGATCCAAAGTGGCCAAAATGCCCAGTAAAGTTGACTTTCCTGAACCGGAACGCCCAGTAATGGCGACCTGTTCTCCAGTCAAAATTTCCAGCGAAAGATCTTCAAAAATAGTCAGTTGTTTTTGTGAAAGTTGTATCTTTTGTGTCAATTTCTGGGCAGAAATAATCGCTTGTGGCATGATGGTCGAATCGTTGCTGCTTTGAATCATACGTGTCCTATATGAAAGATCTAAATCAGAAAAATCGTGTATTGCCTTGCCTGGTATTCTTTGGACTGTGCCTGATTCCTTTTAGTCTGTCGGCAAAGACCATTATGATTGTGGGTGACAGTATAAGTGCTGGTTATGGCATGCAACCACAGCAAGGTTGGGTACATTTATTACAAAAGCGTTTGGACCAACACTATCCGAAACAGCATAAAGTGGTCAATGCAAGTGTGAGCGGTGAAACCACCAGTGGTGCCTTGGCAAGGCTGCCGAAACTGCTACAGACGCACCGTCCAGATATTGTGGTGATTGAGCTTGGCGGGAATGATGGCCTGCGTGGACAGCCACCCCAAATGATTCAAAAAAATTTAGCAGCTCTGGTACAACAAAGTCAGAAAGCCAAGGCGAATGTGGTTGTTTTTGGAATGAAAATGCCACCAAATTATGGCCAGGCATATAGTAAGGCTTTTGAAAATAACTATAAGGTGGTCAGTCAGCAGTATAAGGTCAAACTACTACCCTTCTTTATGCAAGGCGTCGCTGGTAATAAAAGTCTGATGCAACAGGATCAGATTCATCCCAACACCAAAGCCCAGTCTATTTTATTAAATAATGCTTATCCTTATATTAAAGGCGCCCTCTAAGGCGCCTTTAACTGAATCAAATCTTAAAGTTTCCTTAGAAGTCAAAGAAAGTTACTTCACCGGTTTCAAGTGAATATTCTGCACCAACCACCTGTAGCTTACCTTTAGCAATCAGGCTTTCCAGAACTGCAGAACCATGACGTAACTGGTTTACTGAAGCAAACACATTGGAGCGCACTGCATGTTTAGATAATTTATTCAGGTCATCTTTCAGTTCAGTCTGCATTAGAATTTCAACTGATGGACGTACACGGTTCACGATTGACATCAGATTTGCAGATGGCGGTGTTGCTGGATTGGTTAATGCTTCAATGGTTGAATGAATAGCGCCACAATGCGTATGACCCAAGACAATCACAATCGGACAGCCAAAGCTTTCTGCTGCGAACTCGACACTGCCGACCTGAGACGGTGCAACAATATTACCTGCTACCCGAATGACAAACAGATCACCCAGACCCTGGTCAAAGACCATTTCTGCAGGTACACGTGAATCTGAACATCCTAAAACAATAGCAAATGGTTCCTGACTTTCTGCCATTTCAGCACGTTGCTGATGCGATAATAATTTTAAATGCTGCGTTTCACCATTGACAAAGCGCTGGTTACCCTTTTTAAGACGATCTATAGCTTCCTGAGCTGTGAGCATTCTTTTTTACCATCGATGTTTTTAGTGGGAATATCTTACTGCTAGATTTTTTGAATGTCACTTGCAAAAAAAATTAGCTGTAAAATTTTTAGCGCTTTGATGATTTCTTGTTCTGGGAATTTTTCTGTGAAATTCATCACGTTTTTTGAGCAGTTTTTCTGCTCAAGCTAATAATTAACAGATGTACAATATTAAGGAATGCTTTAAAATAAGTGAAAGATTACGATTTGATTCATCTATAAATTGCAAATCGATAACACGGAAGTATTTTGAGCGTTTTTGCTCAGTTTTTTCAGGGGACAGTGCTAATGAAGAAAATAATAAAATTGCGCTCAAAAATTATCTATTCCACTTTAGTCGCTCTGGGTCTTAGCCTATCTAGCCTGAGCCATAGCCAATATCTGTTTACGCCACCGAAAGCCAAATCTGCCGAAGTTTTACAGCTTTACCTGAGCCAGCAACGCATCCAGGCGGGTCTACAATCCAAAACCTTGAAAGTCGGGGATGTGACTTGGAGTTATAGCGAAGGCGGTGCAAAAAACAAACCCTCGATTATCCTGATTCATGGCCTAGCAGGCACACGCGACAATTGGAATCGTGTCGCCCAGTTTTTGACTCCGTATTATCATGTCATCATTCCGGATTTGCCGAGCAATGGCGATACCCGGATTCCAGCAGATTTTGACTTGTCTGTACCCAATGTCACTTCGCAATTACGTGCTTTTGTCGAAACCCTGAAGATTGAAAAGAATCTGCATGTGGCCGGTCATTCTTTGGGCGGCTCAATTGCGACAGTTTATGCATCCCAATACCCTTTCGATACCCAAAGCCTGTTTCTAGTAAATAGTGCCGGCATCTATAAAATGGGCAATACGCCTTATACCAAAGACCCACATGCGCTCAAAGATCTGATTGTCAGTAAACCGGGCGATCTGGAAGATGTCTCCAAACAGCTGATGCAGAATCCACCAGCGATGCCTTACCAGTTAAGACATGCGCAGGAAAAACTGTTGATTGCCCGTTCGGAACAAACCAGCAAATCGATTGATCAGGTGGTAATGCTCAACCGGCTGTATACGCCTGATACCTTTGCCCGTCTGACCCGTACAGTGGAAGCCCCGACTTTAATTTTATGGGGAAAACAGGATCGAATTATTAATGTCGAAGTGGTGAAAGAGCTATATTCTTTATTGAAACGTGCTGAAACTCCGGTAATTTTAAATAATGTTGGTCATATGCCGATTCTGGAAGCAGAGAAACAGGTTGCCCAACATTATTTGCCTTTCCTGGCCAAGACACAGACCCTAAAAAATCCACTTGCTGATAAACTCATTCCTTTCAATTAAGTTTCAGAGAAGTTATGCAGAAACACCCGATGATTGAGCAGTTGATTGATGCTCAACTTGATTTTCTTGATCAGGTATTTTCTCAATCTGAAACCATTCAAAGCGAGTTTCATGAGTTTTATCTCTGGTTGCGCAAGCAGTCGCTTAAAGATCTGTGGAGCTGTGAACTGATCAATCAGCTACTACAAAAGCAGATTCTGGATACTGCTGCCAGTTCTTTTCTGATTGAGCAGATTGCCGAACATATCCGGTTCGCATTGGTTCATCCAGCCAATGATACAACCAAAATTGCAGATGTCATTCCGGTACTGACCATTGATAAAATTGCACAATATGTGGCCAGCAAAAGTGGTCATCGTCAGCGCCTAATCAAAGCGGTGGTGAATAATCCTGCTTTTTCAGCCATGATTACGCAACTGATCCAGCATTCGATTCAGGATTATCTGGATAATTCTGTGATTGCCAAGAGTGTTCCGGGCGTTTCCCGCTTCATGAAAATGGGCAAATCTGTTCTGGAAAATGTTACGGATTCCAGTCTGGACAATACAGTTGCCCGTTATTTGCAAAAAAATATTTTAAAACTCAGCCAAATGAGTGAGCATGTGCTGAACCAGCACTTTGATGATGACAAGCTGTACCATTTTCAGGCCAATCTCTGGCATAAGATCAAAGACATGCCACTTTCTGTGCTCAAAAACTATATTGAAACCCAGGATCTGAACCAGACGGTAAGTTTAGGGCACGAGATCTGGGATCATATGCGTCAGACAGAATATATGCAGCAGCAACTGCATGACGGGATTTATACCTGGTATGTACGCAATCAGGAACATACCTTTGACCAGTTATTGCGTGATTTAAATATTGATGAAGCATTGATTCAACATGAACTGAATGAATTGCTGGCACCGATTATTCAGCAGATGATTCATCAGGGCTATTTGCGTGAACGTGCCCGTGCCTATCTGGAAAAATTCTATTATGCTGAAAATACCTTAAAAATTTTAAAGATTGAAGACTAAAAAAAGCCGCTTCAAAGCGGCTTTTTCTATTAGTTATTTTTAGAATTTAGCATTCAAGCTGATACCGTAACGACGGCCATCCAAAAGCTGATCGCCATCAATATCTTCAGCTTTTTCATCAAGAACATTATATACGCCAAATTTACCTGTTAAATTCGGGCTAAATTTGTAGTTAAAACCGACATCTACAAACTGATAACCAGGATTAGGTTCAGCCATAGAAGTACGGCTCAAGTACGCTGAGGTTTCAGAACGATAGTGCAAACGGCTCCATACATTCAGTGCATCATTTAAATCATAATCCACGCCGATATTAAACATATGTTCCGGCATCTGGTTCAGTGGCTGACCTTTAAAATCACCCGATTTAAACTCTGAATTGGTATAGGTATAGTTGGCAGTTAAAGTCGTGTAATCATTCAGGTCAGCTTCTACAGTAGCTTCTACACCGCGAATTTCTGCTTTATCGACGTTAATCCGCTCACTGATAAAGTAGAATGGAATATCCCCTTCGAAACAGCTCCAGTTCTGCCAGTTATTACGGTTTGTGGTTGTACCGTCAGTATCGGTTTCACAGGCACGAACTTCCGTAATCCGGTCTTCATATTTGGTGATAAAGCCTGTAAGCGAGGTATTGATATAATCATTTTTCCAGTTGAAACCTAATTCAGTCGACACGCTTGATTCAGGTTCCAAGTCCGGATTGGCACGGATAATGCCACGACCTGTCGGTAATGGCGAACCGCCACCACCCGTCACGCTATAGAAGCCTTCAGTAGCTGCACGGATATCAGGCTGTTTATAACCGGTTGCTACACCGCCTTTTACAACGAAATTATCATTCACAGAATAGACGCCATAAAGTCGTGGTGATAAATGGCCGCTATAGTTTTCATCGTGGTCATAACGTAAGCCAGCCGTTAAATCGAAACGATCCGTCATACTCCAGGTATCTTCGAGGAAGGCAGCAGCAGACCAGCGTGTGAGCTCACTAAATTCAGGCGCATTTGGATTACGGTTCGTTGCTTTATCGACCAGTTTTTCATCCTTGAAATATCCTCCGAAGGACAAGGTATGATCGCCTAATAACCAGTTCCACTGACTGTTCGCCGTCCAGGTATCCAGCGTGATTCCTTTAGTCCCCAGCTCGGTATTGCCACGATCTGGGTTCTTTGAATTTTCATACTGAATATAGGATGAGCTGTCCAAATTATCGCTATAACGGCCATTATGTGTCACTGAATAAACATTACGGTAATTACGCGAGAAAGAGTCTTCTGCCCCTTGAACTGGCTCTACCGTTTTTCCTACTGATGTCGTCGATTCCTGCTGAACAAAATTGGCTTCAAGCTGTACATCATGATCATCATTAATTGCATAGGTCAGACGTGAATTTAAGCTTTCACGTTCTGTTCCACGGAAACCGCCCACATAATTATCTTCTGTACGTTCTTGTTTATTAACTGCCAGTTGCAAGCCAAGCTTATCTGCAATTAAAGGGCCTGTCAGATAGGCAGAACCATTTTTAATGTCACCTGAACGGTTACTGTCCTGAACGATGGTTCCTAATTCAACATTCCCAGACCATTCATCCGATACTTTTTTGGTAATGATATTGACTACCCCACCCATCGCATCTGAACCGTATAGCGTTGAAGCAGGACCACGGATAATTTCAATACGCTCAATGGCAGCAATCGGTGGCAGAATATTTTTTTCAAAACCGCCATCATCACCATTCGGGTTCACATCCTTGCCATATTGACGTTTACCATCTACCAGGAACAAAGTGTAGTTTGAGCTCATCCCGCGGATACTAATGGTCTGTGCAGATCCCGCACCTGAAACTACTACCCCTGGGGCATTACGTAATACATCCGTAATATCGTTATATTCGCGTTTATCTAATTCTTCACGATCAATCACTGTAATGGATGCTGGCGCTTTAGCAAGATCCTGCTCATAGCCTGTTGCAGTCACCACAATCGTTTGCAGTTTTGTTGCTTCAGCTTGCGGAACAGCTGTTTCTTCTACTGCAAATGTATTACCCGTCATCGCTGTAAATACAGCAAAAACTATAGTCGATTTTATGAATGGCTTAGTCATGCTTTATACGCCCCAAAGTCATTTTGATGAAGAAATCATGTTGAAATTGTCACGCATTGTATCAAATGTAACTATAAATACAATTAGTACTGATAATTATTATCATTATTAAATCTAGATAAAAAAATACCCCGAGCATTCGAGGTATTTCTTACAAGCTAATTTTATTAGAGACTTATTTGAAATAAGCACCTTCAGCTTGGGTATGGTCAGTTTGGTCAACCACACGTGCCAATTCAGGAATATGCTGTTTCAAGGTCGTTTCAACGCCTTGTTTTAAAGTCACATCAATTGCTGAACAACCCTGACAACCACCACCAAATTTAAGAACCGCAGTTAAGCCATGCTCAGGATCTTCAACCACTTCAACCAGTGCACAGTTACCACCATGACCTGCCAGACCTGGGTTAATTTCTGACTGAAGCACATAAGTAATACGTTCTTCTACAGAGGCATCAGGACCGACGCGTGGCACTTTAGAGTTTGGTGCACGGAAAGTCAGCTGACCACCAAAACGGTCTTTATTGTAGTCAATAACTGCATCTAGCAAGTATGGAATTGACGGAGAGTCAATATAGGCCGGAAAATCTGGATATTCCTGCTTATAGTCTGTAGGTACAACCTCATCAGGTGCACTATAAGCCATGCAACATTCAGCGCGCGGTGTACCCGGATTTTCTACAAACACACGTACACCAATACCTGGTGTATTCTGTTTGTCCAATAGATCCTTTAAATACTCTTGTGCTGTCGGTGTAATCAAAAGATTTGGAATTTCTTCTGCAACCGGAGTGTTGCTGTTCTCAGTCGACATAACAATAATTTCCTCAAGCTGAAGCTGCTATTTTAACTGAAGATGCGGGGTAATTATAAAAATTCAACTAAAATTGTCGGATTTATTATAAAAGTCGCACTTTAGATTTGTTTTAATGGCATGATCATTGTCAAATAGATAGAACCAGAATTACTTATATGCTTGATTTACCTTTTAATCATACTGTCACTATTATTCTGATCACCTGTATTGTTTCTTTTATTGCTTTTTCAAAAGAAACGGTAATGAATCGTCTGATTTTCTGGCCGCCTGCCATGCAACGTGGTCAATATGACCGTTTCATTACCCATGGTTTTATCCATGCAGATGGCACGCATTTACTGTTCAATATGATCACGCTGTTCTTTTTCGGCAGCATTATTGAAAGTTTTTATCGGCAGTATTTATATGATCTGGGCTTTATCCTGTTTTATCTTGGTGGTCTGGTTGCAGCAATTTTGCCAAGTTATCTGAAACATAAAAATGATGCGCGCTGGGCCAGCTTAGGTGCTTCGGGAGCAGTATCCGCGGTTTTGTTCGCTTACATTCTGTTTGAACCATGGAAATTGATTTTCGTGTTCTTTATTCCAGTCCCTGCGATTATTTTTGCTGTTTTATATGTGGCCTATAGCATCTGGTCGGGCAAACGCGGCAACAGCAATATTAATCACAGTGCCCATCTTTGGGGTGCGGCTTATGGTGTGGTGATGACGATTATTCTGGAGCCACGACTTATTCCGCATTTCCTGAATAAACTGACTCAAATCCCCTTCTAAAGTTTTGAATGGTTAAGGGATAGCCATTATCCCTTTTTTAATAATTCACATATGAAAATGATTTTCATTTCTAACAATTATGCTAATCTTGTCGCGAATTTAGAGGAATAAACATGAAATTTAAGACTTTAGCATTTGCCACAATATTAGGACTGACGACTTCCTTTACAGTTTCTGCACAGGTCACTTTCGACTATAAAAACCAAAATATTCAACTCAAAAAAAACCCGAAAAAGATCGCAGTATATGACCTTTCGGCACTGGATATCTTGAATACACTAGGGCTTGAAGCTCAGCTGGTGCCTTCTGCAAGCTTTGCAGGCAACTTAAGCAAATACCAGCAGGACAAATTCACCAAAGCTGGTTCTCTGTTTGAACCGGATCTCAATGTACTAAAAGCTGCTAAACCCGACCTGATTATTGTCGGTGGCCGTTCGGCTTCTAAAGCCGAGGCAGTTAAAGGTATTGCTCCGACTTTAGACCTTTCTCCAGATACTAGCCAATATATTGTCGATCTGACGGAACGTACCCATGTCTTGGCTCGTGCATTTGGTAAAGAGAAAATTGCTACTGAAAAGCTCGGTAAAATTGCAACGCTGCAGCAACAGCTTAAAAAGCAAACTGAAGACAAAACTGCACTGATGTTGTTTGCGGTTGGTGAAAACTTTATGCCACATGCAGAAAATGACCGTTTTGGCTTTGTTTATGAATTAGCAGGTTTTAAACCAGTCTTGGATCCATCTGAACAGTCTAATGCACCCCGTCCAGAAGCCGGCTCTCCGGAAGCATTGAAAGCAGCGGAGAAAAATGTTCAGCGTATTACAGCAGCCGTTGAGAAGAATCCTGATTACATCATTGTCCTGGATCGTGGTGCGGTGAATACCCAGAAATACACCGCTCAGGATAATATTCAGAAACACCCTGCCCTAAAAAATGCCAAAGCCTTGGCAGAGAAAAAAGTGATCTATTTGAATGCTGATGCTTGGTACATCACTGGTGCGGGTTTGGACAATACCGCTTTCATGCTGGAAGAACTGATCAAAGGCACAGCGAATTAATTTTTAACCCATTAATAAAAAGGAAGCTTCAAGCCATTGCTGTCCCACAATTTTTCACAAGAGGAAGCTCAAATGAGCTTCCTCTTGTTTTATGGGTATTTTATCGGGTGAAAATAAAGCTTTTAAAGTTCTTCTTTCAAACAAATTCACTTGAATTAT
>NZ_JBHDVN010000041.1:0-23526 GCF_046635365.1 Acinetobacter sp. NIOH-H-8 | reverse complement strand
TACTTCATGTACAACCATCATTTTAAAGGCGAAGCTATAATCACGTTGTGTGCGTTTAACTCGTTGTTCTTGTGCATGTTCCATAAAATAAGTCTCTTAAGGTGTAAACTTATTTCAGGACGGGACAGATAAAGAAAAGAAAAAGGGTAAAAACTGGTTTGCCCGTTTCTTCTCATAACTCGATTGTTGTTAAAATAAAGACAAATCGGGAAAATAAAAAATAAAGCTTAATAATAAATTTGCGCAGCAAATCACGGGCATGGTGGTTTGCTTTTTTGTTTTTGATTTTCATCGCCTCACAAGGCAAAATAGCGCTAGATTTTTATAGGAATACATCATGCAGGACAATGCTATGTCAAAATGGTTATCGCCTCTGATGGCTTTCTGTTTATCCTTTCTTATTATTGCGACACTCGCACCAATAACAGGTATTCAGATTGACCGTCAGCTTGATTTCTGGATGTTGTGGTTAGCGACCATGCTAATACTGGCCCTTCCAGTCTGTTATCTGGAAATTGCTCTGGCGAAACGCTCAAAAACCACTGCACTACAGGCATTGTCGAGCCTTACCCGTGAAGCTGATAGTTCTCAGCGCTGGCGGATCGTCGGCTGGCTGGCAGTTGTATTTATTCCATTCCTTGCGGGTGCGATGCTCAATCATGCTTCTAATGTGATTGCAGTTACTAATTTCGATGTTCAGCAGCCAGTGATTTTTGCGGTGCTGGCAATTGCTGCATTTGTCTTATCGCTGGTGCCACGTTTAATTCTGGTTGGGATTACCACGATCGGCGTACTTGCATCTTTGATCATGGCGAATGTGATGGGAACTGAATTACCGGCTTGGCAGGTAACACCCGTCCAATTCGTAGAGTGGGGCAATGCCACTGTATTGGCTTTGGTGGCGAGTGGTCTAGGTATGGGGCTGTATTGGCAATCAAGTCTGGCTGTCGTAAAACAGCAGGATGTTGCGACTAAAACTGCTTTACCGATTTGGGTGGCGCAGCTATTAGCGATCATCGCCTTTGGTTTCTTTGCAGTGAAAGCTGAAATCCCTGCATTTGCTTTAATCGCAGCCATTGTCGCAGCCGCTGCTTTGCTTATGCAAATGGCACGTGAGCAATTACAGCAACGTCAAATGAATATCATCATTCAGTGGACGATTGTGATCGCTGCCACCTTGGTCTGGTTAATTCCAAATGTTGCTCCAATTTTCAATAATCTGCTGATTCTTTGGGGACTGGTGATCAGTCTGATTTATGCCTTGTTTGCTGGCTGGATCATGAAAATCAGTCATTTGCGTAAATCGATGAACTTTAGCTCAGAAGCAGTGTATAACATCTGGCGTATTGCAGTTCGTATTGTCTTGCCAGTATCGATTATTCTGGCCATTGTTGCTGTACTAGGACAATTTTTCTGATGACTGAGGCGATGATCTGGGTAGCCTATGCTACCCCGGAACAACAGTTTCATATTGCCGTACCTTTCCAGCCCGGCATGACTGCACTGGATGCAATTGAGCAAAGTGGCATCCGTGCACAGGTGGAATTGCCTGAACCTCTGAGTATGGGCATTTTTGGCGTTAAGCTACAGGATCATACCCAGCCATTGGCAGCAGGAGATCGGGTAGAGATTTATCGTGCTTTAACCATTAATCCCAAGGATATCCGCCGTAAGCGCGCTGAGAAGAATCCGGTGGGTCGTTATGCCAAAGGTAACCGTTTCAAGCAAAATAAACGTTCCGATTAGTGGAATGTGGCTTTATTGAACAGATGGTCTGATTATTTGATAAATCAATCTATTTAATTAAAAAAACCCCTGATCATACAGGGGTTTTTTTATGCAAAACCGATTATAGTGGTGGGGCATTTAAGATCGCTTCTTTGGAACCTGGTAGACCTGGTTGAGATTCTGGAATGGTTTCCAGACCTTCAATACGCTCTACGATACCAGACTGATTAAAGTAAATTTTTAGATGCTGGCCTTGGGCTGCTGGGATCTTGGCTTTTTTAGCATAGGTTCCTGGGGTATAGTTGTAGATGTAGTCCCAGCGTAGCGGATTGAGCGGATCAGATACTGTTGGACTACCGAGCAGGAAACGCACCTGTTGGTGGCTCATTCCTACCTGAATTTTAGAGGCTTGTGCTTGAGTTAAAGGTGTTCCTTGAGGAATATCAACTTTGTACACACCTAATGTCGAACAGCCGACAAGCAATGAAGTGACGAATAACGTCAGCATGATTTTTTGCATTTTGCTACACTATCCCAAATTAATTATGATGCATTTGATCCAAGGATAGATCATACTGCATCTAAACTTTGTTGCCTATTCCAACTTTGATTTTGTTGAGAGACCTTTTTACATGCCTATTTCAAACCAAGATTTACGAAAAGCTGGACTGAAAGTTACCCTTCCACGAATTAAAATATTAGAACTATTAGAAAACTCTAGACGGCATCACCTTAGCGCTGAAGACATTTATAAGACTTTACTCGAACAAGGGGAAGATGTGGGTCTTGCAACTGTGTACCGTGTGTTAACACAATTTGAGGCAGCAGGGATTATTGAGCGTCATAATTTTGAAAATAATCACTCAGTTTTTGAAATTATGCAGGAAGATCATCACGATCACTTGGTTTGTCAAAATTGCAACAAAGTCGTTGAATTTACAAATGATGTTATTGAACATGAACAGCACGAAGTTGCGAAGAAATTTGGTTTTGCATTGACTGGTCATTCACTTAATCTTTACGGTTATTGTGACGCGCCTGAATGTCAGGAAGCTTACCGTAAGAAATAATTTAGCTTTAGGCTGAAATAAAAACAGGCTTTTAATAAAGCCTGTTTTTTATGCTTGGAAAATGATCAGGTTTGACCATCAAAAGTAATATTGGAATGCGCACGTAATAAATGCTCGCCACCTTCTTCTGACAGTTTGATTTGCAGACGCAGGTCGTTTGGTGAGTCGGCGTGTTTTAGTGCATCTTTATAGCTAATCTGCTTGGCTTTATATAGGTCATATAGCGCCTGGTCGAAGGTTTGCATGCCCAGTTCACGTGAACGTTTCATTAGATCCTTGATTTCATGCACATCACCTTTACGGATCAGATCCGCAATCAATGGTGAATTGATCAGGATTTCAATCGCTGCACGGCGGCCATTACCATCAATAGTTGGAATTAGCTGCTGTGCCACAATGGCTTTCATGTTCAGGGACAGATCCATAAACAGCTGGCTGTGACGGTCGGCTTCGAAGAAGTGAATGATACGGTCGATAGCCTGGTTGGCATTGTTGGCGTGCAGGGTCGCAAAAACCAGGTGACCGGTTTCCGCAAATGCAATCGCATAGTCCATGGTTTCGCGAGAGCGGATCTCACCGATCAGAATCACATCTGGTGCCTGACGCAAGGTGTTTTTCAATGCGACTTCAAAGGAGTCAGTATCAATACCGACTTCACGTTGGGTAATGATACAACCCTTATGCTGGTGCACAAATTCGATCGGATCTTCAATGGTAATGATATGACCTTTGGAATTTTCATTACGGTAGCCAATCAAAGAGGCGAGGGAAGTCGATTTACCCGTACCGGTTGCACCCACAAAAATAATGATGCCGCGTTTGGTCATCGCCAGTTCTTTTAGAATAGGCGGTAACTTCAGCTCATCCATGGTCGGAATGACGGTTTCAATACGGCGCAATACCATGCCTGGCTGATCGCGTTGCTGGAATGCGCTGACACGGAAACGTGCCGATTTGTCCGGGTTGCTGATGGCAAAGTTACACTCGCGTGTGTCGGCAAATTCCTTGCGCTGCTTCTCGGTCATGATCGAGTTAAGTAGCTGTCCCACAGCTGCACCCGGTAATTTCACCGAGCCAATCGGTACAATCTGGCCGTTAATTTTGATAGAGGGTTCAACATCGGCTGTGATGAACAGATCCGAGGCCTTTTTCTCTACCATATAGTTGAGTAAGCCGTTAAAGTCCATGATAAAACCCCAAAAAATTAATTATTCTTATAAGAATGATTCAGGCTGTTTTGCTGCAGTACGGGCGACTTGCGGACTGATAATGCCTTTCGATACCAGCGTTTTCAGGCTTTGATCCAGCGTGGTCATGCCATAGTTGGCACCGGTTTGAATCGCAGAGTACATCTGTGCCACTTTGTTTTCACGGATCAGGTTACGGATCGCCGGAATACCGATCATGATTTCGTGTGCAGCCACACGACCACCCCCATTTTTCTTCAATAGGGTTTGCGAAATAACAGCTTGTAGAGATTCTGACAACATGGCACGCACCATGTCTTTTTCTTCAGCAGGGAATACGTCAATCACACGGTCAATGGTTTTTGCCGCTGAGGTGGTATGCAGGGTACCGAAGACCAAGTGACCGGTTTCCGCAGCAGTGAGTGCCAGACGGATGGTTTCAAGGTCACGCATCTCACCGACCAGAATAATATCCGGGTCTTCACGTAATGCGGAACGTAATGCTTCATTAAATCCATGCGTGTCACGATGCACTTCACGCTGGTTGATCAGACATTTTTTCGATTGGTGTACAAATTCGATTGGATCTTCGACGGTCAGAATATGGTCATAGCGGTTGTCATTGATATAGTCAAGCATCGCTGCAAGCGTCGTTGATTTACCCGAACCGGTTGGCCCTGTTACCAGTACAATACCGCGTGGATATTCACAGATATCTTTAAAGATCTGCCCCATACCTAGATCTTCAATGGTCAGTACTTTAGATGGAATGGTACGGAATACTGCGCCTGCACCGCGGTTCTGGTTAAATGCGTTCACACGGAAACGGGCTACGCCTGGAACTTCAAAAGAGAAGTCAGTTTCCAGATTTTCTTCATAATCACGGCGTTGCTTGTCGTTCATGATGTCATACACCAGTTTGTGTACTTCTTTATGTTCCAGTGCAGGCAGGTTGATGCGACGTACTTCCCCGTCCACACGAATCATGGGTGGTAAACCTGCTGATAAGTGTAAATCCGACGCACCATTTTTAGCAGAAAAGGCTAACAGTTCTGTAATATCCATAAGGTCCCCGAGTTCATTAAAATGTTATTTATTTTGCTAGAATAATAAGGCTTTCCCACAGCTTAACCAACACTTAGTTGATGAGCAAGGGAAAAAAATCCGCACGAAATGAGAACCCCATCAATGAATATGCTGCAACAGTCACGAAATCAGGTTTTAGCTCAGATCCAGTCCACCTGCGCTCTGGCGGGGCGTGAGCCGGATTCGGTGCAACTTCTGGCCGTCTCCAAAACCCAGCCCAGCCCTGTGCTGGCAGAAATGTATCAGGCTGGTCAGCGTGCCTTTGGTGAAAACTATTTACAGGAAGCGCTGGAAAAAATCACAGCACTCAAAGACATGGATATTGAGTGGCATTTTATCGGTCATGTGCAGCGCAACAAAACCAAACATCTGGCAGAAAATTTTGCCTGGGTGCATGGGGTGGATCGTCTGATTATTGCTGAACGTTTATCTAATCAGCGTAGTGATTCTCAAGCTGCGCTTAATATCTGTCTGCAAGTCAATATTGATGGGCAGGATACCAAGGACGGTTGTCAGCCTGAGGAAGTGACTAATCTGGTCGCACAGATCAGTCAATTACCGAATTTGCGCTTACGTGGTCTGATGGTCATTCCTGCGCCAGAAAATACTCAGGCTTTCGCAGATGCCAAAGCCTTGTTTGAACATGTCAAAAGCCAACATGCAAAACCTGAAGACTGGGATACTTTAAGTATGGGGATGTCTGCCGACATGACTGAGGCGATTGCAGTAGGTTCTACCATGGTACGTGTGGGAACGGCCTTATTTGGCGCACGTCCTAAAAAAACGGACTGATTTGTACTGACAATTGAGTTTTGGGAAAGCGTTATTGCAGAGTAGTTGATAACGCTTTTTTTCTTTGGGGTTCCAGCCATTGGGCCATAAGCCAGGCAAAGAAAATTAAGCTGCACATACTCATAAATAGGGATAAAACGGCACCCTCAAGACTATGATCAAGCGTTGCAGGAAAGCAGCCTAGAATAAAAAGTAGTAAAGGAAAATGGGTGACATAAAGTGTATAGGAGAAATTTGCAGATTGAGGCCAAACTGGTTGATATTGGCTTTGTTGATGTTGCAGCTGCACAATCCAGCAGACAAAGGCGAGTCCCATACACAGGTTAAACGGCACAAAATAATTGACACGATATAAGTCAGCCTGTTCAATGACATGAAACTGGTAAGCATCCGCACAGGCAATTATAAACGCCAAGCCAAAGAGTACTAATTTAACGAGTTGTAGTCGACTCAAAAAATACAGCTGGATCTGCCGGAATGAACTGGCAAAGGCAACTAGCCAGAGCAGGAAATAAAATAGAAACTGATAGTTCAGTAGAGAAAGCCCTAGAAGCAAGATAAAAAAGCCGATTTTAGCGATTCCAGAATCTTTTAAAAAAGGCAGAAATCCGGCCAGTACATAAAACCAGACTTCAAAGCTCAGGCTCCAGAGCGGCGCATTGGCGGATACCGTTGGTGTAATAAAGCCATTGAGAAAGAATAAAGAACCCAGAAAATCCTGAGTATCAATGTCATAGGCAGTCCGGATCATCATGCCAAAACTGTTCTGGAACTCATGGCTATGTGAAGCAAAAAATGTAGGTGCTAGTGCATATAGAATCAGACTGAAAGCGGATGCAAACAGAAAGGGCGGTAAAATGCGCCGATAACGCTGCCGTATATACTGCCGCAGATTAAAATTTTCATGTTGTTGGATGTTATTCTGGATCGAAGTCCCGATTAAATAGCCACTGAGCACAAAAAAGATCATCACAGCAGCCTGGCCTAATAGACGTACCCAGGAATATAGGCTCAGATCAAAAGGCGCGATAAAAGCCTGAAAACTATGACTGAATAGCACCACAATGGCACTGATACCCCGCAAGCTCTCAAGCTGTAAGCTGAAATAGGGCGAGAGCTTGTTCGGGGTAGAGTTCATGCTTTAACCTATAATCTGAATGGTACTGGCACCAGCACCGACCGGTTTAACCTGAATCTGAACCGGAATCCGTTCATGCATCTCCTGTACATGGGAAATCAGCACTACTTTACGGCCCTGACTCTGCAAATGATCCAGCGCATTCATGACCATATGTAAGGAAGCCGGGTCTAAAGTACCAAAACCTTCATCAATAAATAGCGATTCCAGCTTCATAGAGCCGGAAGCCATATTGGCAATCGCTAAGGCTAGAGCCAGAGAGACCAAGAAAGTTTCACCGCCAGAGAGTGACAGGACAGGACGTACTTCACTGTTCATATCCAGATCAATAATCGCCAGACTCAAACTGTCTGGAATCCGGTGCAGCTGATAACGCGGTGCTAGAGGCTGTAATTGCTGATTAGCATATTCGACCAGAATATCCAGATGATGTTCTTGCGCGATTTTCTGGAATTTGGTGCCTTCCTTATGGCCGATCAGGTCATAGATCCGACCCCAACGATATTCTTCAGCTTTGACCTGTTCAATCTGATGCTGGTAGCGTTGTAAGGTCGATTGGTTATTGGCATGTATTCTTAGTTTGGTGGCTACTTCATTACAGGCATTTTCCTGTTCAGCTTTTTCCTGTGCCAGTCCACTTAAGCGCAGTTCAACTTCTTCAAAGCTAAGTTCAGGCTTGGATTTCAAATGATGCTGATATTGTTCCTCCAGAATATCCCAAGCCGTTTTGGCATTTTCAACCGCCTGATGTTGTGCCTGTAATTGCTGGCGAATTTGCTGATGTTGTTGCAAGTCAATATTCAGGCAATGCTGGATATGTTCAGCATCAAAAGCAGGATGTGTATTTTGCCAGTCCTGAATAGATTGCTGGCATTGCTTGATCTGCTGTTCCAGTTGCTGAATCTGGGTGATGAAACTCTGCTTTTTCAGCTCAGCCTGTTGTAAATGCTGATCATGCTGCTGGGTCATCAGACTCTGTGCCCGTAGCTGTTCATCCAACGCCTGTTGTTGTTGCTCCAGATGGTCACGCCATTCCTGTGCTTTAGGATAAATCTGTCCGGCATGGGTGAGGGTCAGATGGTTGAGCTGTTCACGTAGCGCTTTACCCATATTCAGCGCCGTATTCATCTTTTGCTGTAACTGTGCATCATATTGCTGATGCAGGCTGAGCTGATCACGTGCCTTTTCAATCTGCTGATTTAAGCTTTGCATGTGAGTCTCTAAGGTTTTGAATTCCTGAGTCTGTTTCTGACGTTGTTGCAGTTGGTGAGATAGCTGCTGACAGCTTGATGAGGCATCAGTAATCCAGGATTTCTGCAAGGACTCAAGCAGTAGATGAAGAACTGGCTGAATCATTTGTTCTAGCTGTGAATGCTGCTGCATGCTAAAACGTAGTTGATCCAGCTGTTGCTGTTGCTGACGCCATTGTTTCCAGTCACTTTGCTGATTTTGCAGGGTCTGTGCTAGCTGCTGTTGCTCTTGTTGAAGTTGAAGCACATGCTGGCCAAGCTGTTGCTGCAAATGATCTGTACTCTGGCTTAAATCCAACAGCAAATCAAATTGCTGAAGGTCCTGATTCAACTGAATCTTCTGCTGTTGTAGTGTCGTATTGAGCTGACTGCTGCGTTGCTGATGTTGCTCAATTAAGGTTTGTAGTTGAGATTGCTGGATTTGTGCTTGCTGATATGCCTGAGTCAGTTGCTGTAGTTTTTTCTGAGCTTCCTGAAGCTGCTGATCATGTAATTGTTGCAAAGCATTTTCTAGCAGTTCCTGATGCTGTACAAAAGGATGCTCATGACTGCCACAGACCATACAAGGCTCATTTGGTTTCAGCTGTGCACGTAATTCCTGAACACTTTGTGCCTGTAATAAACGTTGCTGAGCCAGTACTTGTTGCAATTGTTCGAAGGCCTGTTCTGCTTCCTGACGTTGTTGCTGTAATTGAACCAGCTCAGTTTCTAGTTGCTTTAAACGATCATGATGGTTTTTTAAATCCCGGTTCAATTGTAGGCTTTCAGCTTCTAAGCCAGCCATTTGCTGTACGGTTCGCATTAAAGCTTCAAGCTTCGAATGCTGGGTACTGAGTTGCTGTTGTTGGGCCTGGAACTGTTGGATTTGCTGTTCAAGCTGATCCAGATGAATATAACGCTGAGTGAGTTCCTGCAAGCTGGCAGATAAAGCCTGTTGCTGCTGTTCCAGTTCAGCCCGGCTAGATTGGAAAAGTGCCGGGTGCTGCCGCATGAATTTCTGGTGAAGTTCCTGATAGTCCCGCAGGCGTTGCAGAGT
This sequence comes from Acinetobacter sp. NIOH-H-8, assembly GCF_046635365.1. Classification (NCBI taxonomy): domain Bacteria; kingdom Pseudomonadati; phylum Pseudomonadota; class Gammaproteobacteria; order Moraxellales; family Moraxellaceae; genus Acinetobacter; species Acinetobacter sp. NIOH-H-8. The sequence continues at coordinate 14,239 of NZ_JBHDVN010000041.1, read as the reverse complement.
CGCCTGCGGTTCGTCATCAAAAACCGCTAAAAAGCTCTGTTGTTCTAGTTGCTTTTGAATCTGCTGGTACTGAGCCTGAACCTGTTGTAACCGTTGCTCAGTCTGCACCAGTTGATTCTGAACAGGCTGAATCTTCTGGGTTCTATAGGTCTGCTGTTCAGCTGCAAGCTGTCTGTACTGATCGCCAATCGACAGCATTTCATGATCCAGCTTGAGTCCCTGATTCAGATAAGGTTTGATCTTCTGGAACTCTTGTTCATGCTGTTGTTGCTGTTGCTGAATGTGCTGCAACTTGTGCTGTTCGCTATCACGTTGCTGTTGAACTGCTGTGAATTCGGCAACAAAGTTTTGCTGCTCAATCAGTAAATAGCTACGCTGCTTTTGAAACTGCTGTTGCTGGACAAACTGTTCCCGAATCTGCTGAAACTGGTCCAGTTGATCTAATAACTGTTTTTGCGGTGCCATCTTCTGTTCAGCATCCAGTTGAACCGTATAGATTTCTTTTTTTGCCTGAATTTCAGTATAAAGATAATGCTGCTGGCGATGCCATTTCAGGTCATTTTCCAGTACCTTTTCACTCTGGTTTAGATGCTCAACCGCCTGTTTTAAAGTCGTGTGTTGCTGCTGTAGAGTAGCAATATCTTCTTCAGATAACAGTTCCAGATGACCGATTAATTTTTCCAGATCAGCGCGTTTCTGCTTCACTTCACTGTGTTTTTCAAATGCTTTTTGGCTGACCAGACTGAAAATCTGAGAATTGGTCAGATATTCAAGTAGATCAGCACGTTCATTATCTTTGGCTTTTAGAAAAGCACCAACCTCAGACTGTGCTAGTAGAACCGCACGGGTAAACTGCTCGAAACTCAAGCCGACCAGTTTTTCAATCAGCGGCGTGCATTCAGAAATTTTCTGGTTCAGCACCCGTTGATCATCAAGACAGGTAATGGCACGATCGACCTTTAAATTGCCATCCACTTTCTGCCGGGCACGACGAATTTCCCAACGTGCGGTATAACGTTTTTGGTCTAAGGCAATAAACTCAAGCTCGGCAAAACCCTGTACGCAACCACGGCGCAGAATATTTTTGGAATCCTTGATCGAGACATCCTGTCCACCTGCATCTTTCAGACTACCTGTGGCACCTTTTAAACGTGGAATTTCGTTATACAGCGCCAGGCACATGGCATCGAGCAGAGTAGATTTACCAGCACCGGTTTTTCCGGTAATCGCAATCAGTCCGGCATGTGCCAGAGGATTTGATTCAAAATCAATATGATGCATACCAGCGAGAGAGGCGAGGTTATTTAGGCTCAGACGGATAATTTTCATGGCTGATCCTAAGCTTGTTGTTTTTGTGCAAGTTCATGTTGGGCTTCGACCAATAACTGCTGAAAATCCTGCTGCACCGCATGATCGTGGCTATAGCCCATTTTTTCCCAGATATTGAAAAACAGTGTTTCTGGTGTTGGAGGTGCCAAGTCAATTTTAGAGCTATCGGTCTGATCTTCTGCTTGTCGTTGATAAATCCGGCTGATGCGTAGCAGACGATAACGATTTGGCGGCAGTGCCTGTTCAATCTGCTGACGTAAATCTACCGGTGGCGGTGCATCGGTAGTATATTCAATTTCCAGAAAATGTCGTGCTGCCAGATGCTCAATTTCCCCAGTCGGCAGTGCTTTTACTTTGCTGAGCAGATTTTCCAGATTTTCTCGAATTCTAAATAGCTCGACAGTACGAGGAACTTTCAGCGCTTCAAACTGAAAACGCTGTTCAGCATTTTGTTCAGGATCGATTCTGACTTCAACAACCTGATGCGAATAGTTGATCTCACTAAAGGATAGGGGAATCGGGGAGCCACTATAGCGAATATGCGGCTGACCGACTTTCTGCGGTTTATGCAGATGTCCCAGAGCGACATAGTCAATGACTTCATCAAATAGCGCCGTTGAGAGAGCCTCTTCATTGCCGACAATAATGGGGCGTTCGGAATCGGAAGTTTCTCCACCTTGCATATGTGCATGTGACATGAGAATCAGCGACTGATGTGGTTGCTTACGTGCTTTGGCTTCTGCAATCAATTGTTGGTGCAGATAACTGATGGCATTCTGGCTATTATGGGTATGTTCATTAATGCCGGTAATCTCGGCACTACGCAAATAAGGCAGGGTTAGGCACCAGGCAATAATCTCTTGCTGCTGGTCATAAATCGGAACCAGCAAACGATCCAGATCAAGAGTATTGTCCGCAGTCCGGCCGACAATACCCACCGCTTTGGCATTAAATTTGGTCAATAAAGGCTGAACCTGTTCAATTCGATAACCTGAATCATGGTTGCCGGCAATCATCAGGGTTTGCATATGCGGTGCCAGTTCATGGGCATCGGCAAGGAATTGATAAAGCTGTCTTTGGGCACTGGAAGCGGGATTGATGACATCAAAAATATCACCGGCAATCAGTAGGGCATGTGGCTGTTTTTCCTTGATTTGTTCAAGGAGCCAATTCAGGAATTGTGCATGTTCAAATTCACGGTCATGGTTATGGAAAAACTGTCCCAAATGCCAATCAGAAGTATGTAGAAAATGAACTGCCATGTATACTCACCTTTATTTTTGCCTTCCTACTATAGAAAAAAGCCCAGCTAAAAATCTACTTGAAAAAAATATTTTGATCTATTTCATTGCTACACTTCATTGAAACTATTTTCAGCGTAATTTTGAATATAAGAATAATACTTGTGAAATCAATAAAATATGATGTTTATATATAAAGTATTGAATACAGCGTTTTTATTTTAAATCTTACTTCAGGCAATTTCATAACATCTGAATAGCAGAACCAATATTTTTATAAAAATTGCTAAAAACAGACTTGAAAAACTACAGGCAATCATTATTTTATGCTGCATAAGAAGCTAATAAAGATTGGCAGGCGAATTGTTAAAAACGGTTCGTCCAAAAAATAAAAACCGACGATTCGAGTGATGATGAAATCGTCGGTCAAAGATTTGTGTATAGTGAAAATTTTGGCTGCTATTCAAAATTTTCTAAAACACTGGACTTATTGCTTTAGCAAAGAGAACGAAAATTTGTGGATGCCAGTCCAAATTTCCGAACCTTGTACCCTATATAACGTCAGCATCTCGCTTTAGGTTGACAATAAAATGAAAAAAAAATTAATTTTTTTTATACTAGTTGATTAATTGTCCTTGAGTCCTACTAATGGTGCCTCTAACTCGCTATTTTCTCTGGTTTTTCTTCCTATGCTTTATTTTTACCTGCATTTGCGGGGTCGTGGCGGCGTTAATGCCGACTGGCATGGGCGCAGTATTAACCATTGTGCCTTATCTGGTGGCGATGATCTGGGTACTGTTTAATTTTTTAAAAAAGGAACAACGGGCGCCAACCCAAGCAGAACGTAAAAAATTCACCTTAGGATTCAGTCTGATTTACTGGGGCTATAATCTGGTATTTTTAATTCTAGGGATTGCTATTGCGACGCGTTCCAATCCGAATGCCTGGCAGGACTTTTTACTATATCTGCAACAGCCCCAATTTCTGAGTATTGTCGTGATCATGTTCCTGCTCATCGCGATTCCGCTTTATCTGCTGACCTACTGGTTTTATGGCAAACAGGCACAGCGTATGGCAGCAAAAATGTTTGGCTAAGATTTCGACTCTTTATATCAAAATCGTTGAGATTAAATTCAAGATGCTAAATCAGGCTATATAGAAAATTAGAAGTTTTCTGTATGGCATGATGAGACAATTTTGCATTCATCGACCCATATCACTTTCCCGAATATTCTGATTCATAAGTGACGTATAATTTGAGCAATACAATAATAATGGCACAGAATAACCATGTATAAACCTGTAGTCCTCATGACAGGCGCCAGCGGTTTTATTGGCAGCCATCTGGTGAAATTTTTACTGGCTCGTGATTATGCCGTGATCGGCCTGACCCGGCAGAAAAAATTGCGAGAAGAGCATCCTGATTTTCACTGGATTAATAATCTGGAAGAATTGAAAAATCATCAGATTGACTATGTGATTAATCTGGCTGGTGAAAGTATCGGTCAGGGTCGCTGGACAGCCGCCCGCAAAAAGAAATTGCTGGACAGTCGGCTAAATACCACCAGGCAGTTATATGACTATCTAGAGAAAAATCAGATTAAGCCCAAACGTATTATTTCGACTTCAGCGGTCGGCTACTATGGAATCGATCCGCAAGAACACTGGGAGACGGTGTGTACTGAACAAAGTCCACCACAATCCATTTTTATGTCAGAACTGTGTGAGAAATGGGAAAAACTGGCCTTGTCCTATACCGGGCAGGACACCAAAATTGTTCGCTTTGCTGTGGTGTTTGGTCAAGGAGGCGGGATTCTTCCGCAGATGTTATTGCCAATTAAGCTGAATATATTTGGCCGGATTGGTCATGGGCGTCAGCCGGTGACCTGGGTACATCTACAGGATGTCATGCGGGCGATCGAATTTCTGATGCAGCAGCCGACCCAGCAACAGGTATTTAATGTGGTGGCACCTGAAAAAGTCAGTCAGGCGCAATTTGTCCGGATCGCAGCACAGGTGCTGAAGCGTAAACCTTTATTACCGTTACCAGCTTGCAGTATGAAAATGATGCTAGGTGAACAGTCACAACTGATTCTGAATGGTCAATATGTCCAGCCCAAAGCTTTGCAGGAAGCCGGATTTGAATTTAGCTATCCGACCCTGAAAGAAGCCTTGATTGAAATTTTAAACCGTTAAAGAGTGCGGCTGTAAACGCTGTACCGGACTATAAGGCTGTGGATCTACGATGGTCGGTTGTTCCAGGATTAACTGAGACAGCAATTTTCCAGAAGCAGCACCCATACATAAGCCATTACGGAACTGGCCAAAATTGGTCCAGAGATTGTTCAGATGCGGAATTTTGCCGATATAGGGAATGCCATCCGGGGAGCTTGGTCGTAGACCAGCCCACTGTTTCACAATCGGAAAAGCTGCCAGTTCCGGCACCATTTCCAAGCAAGCAGCTAAAATATCCTGACGGATTTCAGCAGAAGGAGAAGTATCAAAACCGACCTGACGCATGCTGGAACCACACAGCACATGACCATCACGACGTGGAATCAGATACATGACCTTGTTCATGCACATGGTTGGTAGCCAGTTTTCTGGCGTTTTAAAGAGCAACATCTGGCCTTGAACCGGATGAACTGGAATGTCCAGACCGAGCTGTTCAGACCAGCGTGCAGACCATGCACCGGTGGCAATGACGAACTGATCTGCTTTAAAGCTCAGGCCATTTTTAGTGGAAACACTGTGTACATGATCTTGCTGGATATTTAGCTGACTAATATTGCAATGCTCTTGCCAAGTGACACGCGGATGCTGTTTAAGGTAAGCAATAATGGACTGTAACAGTCGCGGATTGCGGATATTGGAAAGTTCTGGAAAATAGATCGCCTGTTTAAATTTCGGATCTACTTTGGAATTGATTTGCTGGATTTGAGGCTGATTCAGATATTCGGCATGTTGCTGCGGATCTTGATATTGCTCGGCATAGCGCAGTCCAATCTCAAAATCCGTTTCATCAAAAATCAGCATACCGGTTTCATGAATCTGGAAATCAATCCCGGTGATCGGTTGCAGTTTCTGGTTCCAGGCTTGATACAGCGGTTTAGCATGGCGGGCGAGGGCATTGACGGCATTAGGATAACGCCAAGGATACATTGGGGAGAGGATACCACCTCCGGCCCAAGAGGCTGCCTGTCCAGCCGCTTGCTGATCAAAAATCGTAATGGAACATCCCTGTTCAAGCAATTCCAGAGCTGACATCAAGCCGGTAATGCCTGCTCCGATAATGGCGATATGCATTGCGCCAAGGTCCTTCTATTTTATTTCATGTCTTTCAGTTTGAGCGCCGCTTCTTCCGCAAAGTAAGTCCAGATACCATCTGCGCCGGCACGACGGCAGCACATCAGGGACTCTAGAATTACACTATCAGATAACCAGCCATTCTGAATTGCAGCAGCCAGCATGGCATATTCACCACTAACCTGATAAATAAAGGTGGGTATACCGAAGGTATCTTTGACTTCACGAACCACATCCAGATACGGCATTCCCGGTTTAACAATCACCATATCTGCACCTTCTTGGATATCCAGTGCGATTTCATGCAATGCTTCGGCACGGTTAGCGAAATCCATTTGGTAATTGTATTTATTACCGCCTTTCAGGTTGCTGGCAGAACCAACCGCATCACGGAATGGGCCATAGAAGCTAGATGCATATTTGGCTGAATAAGCCATAATAGAGGTATAGATATGGCCATTCTGTTCAAAGGCCTGACGAATTGCACCGATGCGGCCATCCATCATGTCACTTGGCGCGACAATATCAGCTCCGGCTTCTGCATGGCTTAAAGTCTGCTTGATCAGCGCTTCAACCGTTTCATCATTCAGGACATAGCCGGTTTCATCAATGATGCCGTCCTGGCCATGCGTGGTATAAGGGTCTAGCGCGCCGTCGGTAATCAGTACCATTTCCGGTAATTCTTTTTTCAGCAGACGAACGGTCTTCTGTACCAGACCATCTTCATGCCAAGCGGCTTCTGCAGTTAGGCTTTTATCTTCTTGGGGTGTAACCGGGAACAGCGCCAGCTTATTGACACCTAGTTCGAGCAAACGTTCTGATTTTTTTAACAACAAGTCAGCAGACAGGCGCTGCACATTTGGCATACTTGGAATGTCTTGGGTCTGGTTTTGTCCCGGAAGCACAAATACTGGATAAATCAAGTGATCAGCACTGAGATGGGTTTCACGTACCATAGAACGTAAATGCTCATTTTTACGAATACGACGCATGCGAGTTGCAGGAAACGCGGGACGATTGAACGTATAGGTCATAAAAATCTCAGTAATCAGTATTAAACTAGGCCCCTATTGTAACCCTATCTGAATTTTTTGGGCATAAATTAGCGGTTTTTTATTGTTGTAGCTTCGGGCAGACTTATGACTAAGACAGAAAGAAATTGGACAGGTAATATACATTTAGGTGCAAAAGTGGATATTGAAGTGGTTTTAAACCAGTTGGTACACGCTTTTAATACCTCTCCTTTTTTTAAGCATAATGGCATGACCATGCGGGTGGTTGATGGTCAGATCGAAGCATATGTTGAAATGCAGGATTTCATGATTGGCAATGTGGCTTTTCAGATTCTGCATGGCGGTCTTGCCGCGACCATACTCGACAGTATTGGCGGAATTGTGGCAATGGGGGAGCTGTATAAAAAAGCCGAACCGGAAACTATTGCCGATACGATTAAAAAGGTATCACGTCTGGCGACGGTAGATATGCGCGTGGATTATCTGGCACCCGGTCGTGGTAAATATTTTATTGCCCGTGCAGAAACCTTACGTTTGGGGCGTAAGGGCTGCACCATGCGCATGACCATGGTCAATGATGATGACAAGCCGATTGCTATAGCGATTGCATCATATGCCTATTAATTAAGTTTATCTCCTCGATCCTAGCTCACTCTGGGCCCGAACTAAGCCCTTATTCCTGGAATAGGGGCTTAGTTTTTTAAACTTCGGAGTAATATTTTTTTGCATATTTTCTAATTTTTATTATTAGAATGCATGAAAATTAAATTAATACGGCTTTCTCATTTTACCCATTGATCAATAAACGGGATATGAATCTATTATACATTCATGTCAGTGCTGGTCAGTGTGGCTGCGTGACCAAGTCTGTTGGATTTAGGAAAAAATCAATGACAGATGTACAAGACACCCTGCCAGAAAACGCATCTGATGCAACTTCAGATCAAGCTTTAAAAAATAAACGTAAAAAGGCCCTGAGTATCGTTGCTATCTTTATAGTGATTGCACTGGTGCTGTTTCTGGTTTGGAAATTCTTTCTGAACAATTCAGTCAGTACTGAAAATGCCTATGTGGGTGCTGAAACGGCTTCTATTACGTCTATGGTCAGTGGTCAGGTCGCTGAAGTACTGGTTCATGATACCCAAGCGGTCAAACAGGGCGATATCCTGGCCAAAATCGATGACCGTGATGCCAAAATTGCAGTGGCTCAGGCACGTGCAGAACTGACCAAAGCCAAGCGCCAGTACAAACAGACTGCGGCCAATAGTGGGGCTTTAAGCTCACAGATTGGTGTTAGTGATGATGCGATTCGCAGTGCCGAAGCTCAGCTGGCTCAGGCTCAGGCAGCCTTACATAAAGCACAAAATGAATATACGCGTCGTGAAAAACTCAGTGCGAGCGGTGCAGTGTCAAAAGAAGAACTCAGTACCGCACAATCTGCATTGGATACTGCTAAAGCAGGCGTAGCTTCTGCTGAAGCGGGTCTGGCACAAGCAAGATCCAGCCAGAAAGCAGCACAAAGCAATTTGGCGGCGAATGAGGCCTTGATTCAAGGTGCGAATGAAAATTCGACTCCTGATGTATTAGTCGCAGAAGCTAAACTGAAACAGGCCGAGCTGGACCTAGAACGTACTGTAATTAAAGCACCTTTTGATGGAGTGGTTTCACGCCGTTCAATTCAGGTGGGTCAACGTGTTGCGCCAGGTACAATGCTGATGATGGTCGTACCAGTAGATCAGCTCTATGTTGATGCCAATTTCAAAGAAAGCCAGCTGGAAAAAGTCCGTGTCGGGCAGAAAGCTGAACTGACGTCTGATCTGTATGGTAAATCGGTGAAATATCACGGCACTGTGGTTGGCTTCTCTGGCGGTACAGGTTCAGCTTTTGCTCTGATTCCGGCTCAGAATGCAACGGGTAACTGGATCAAAGTGGTACAGCGTTTGCCAGTGCGTATTCAGCTGGATCCGAAAGAGCTGGCTGAGCATCCGCTACGTGTGGGTCTATCGATGGAAGCTGAAATCCACTTTAAGAAGTAATTCCCAATGAATAAATATGTTCCATATGGGAATCTGACTGGCGGCAAGCTGATGCTGGCGGCCTTTGTTCTGGCATTGGCCAATTTCATGGTCGTGCTGGACATGACCATTGCCAATGTCTCGGTGCCGCATATTACCGGTAGTCTGGCAGTGTCCAGCTCGCAAGGCACCTGGGTCATTACGTCTTATGCAGTTGCAGAAGCGATCTGTGTACCTTTGACAGGCTGGCTGGCGGGTCGCTTTGGTAGCGTACGCCTGTTTGGTGTCTGCTTGCTTGGTTTTACCATTTTTTCAATTCTGTGCGGGATTTCAACCAGTCTGGAAATGCTGGTGTTTTGCCGGATCGGGCAGGGGCTGTTTGGCGGCCCGATTATGCCGCTCAGCCAGACTTTATTGCTACGCATCTTCCCACCTGAAAAACAATCCCAAGCGATGGGTATGTGGGCGATGACGACTGTTGTTGGGCCAATTCTCGGTCCAATTCTCGGCGGTACGATTAGTGATAACCTGTCTTGGCACTGGATTTTCTTTATCAATATTCCAGTGGGTCTGTTCTGTGGTCTGGCTGCATTGAAGCTATTAAAACCAGCAGAAACTGAAACCAATGCATTGAAGATTGATAAAGGTGGTTTGTTCTTACTGATTCTCTGGATTGGTGCGCTGCAATTGATGCTGGATTTGGGTCATGAACATGACTGGTTTAGTAGTTCCTTTATTGGGACCTTGGCGGTGCTTGCCATAGTCGGTTTAATCATCTTTACCATCTGGGAACTGACCGAGCGGCATCCGATCGTAGATATCCGGATCTTCCGATATCGCGGGTTTACCTTTGCTGTGCTGTCATTGGCATTTGCCTTCGGTGCCTTCTTTTCCAGTATTGTACTGATTCCACAGTGGGTGCAGATTAATCTGGGTTATACGGCCACCTGGGCAGGTTATCTAACCGCGACTATGGGTTTTGGTAGCCTATTGATGTCACCGATTGTAGCGAAGATGGCAACCAAATACGATCAGCGTATTCTGGCCAGTTTTGGTTTGACCTTGCTTGCCGTTGTGACTTTGATGCGCGCTTTCTGGACTACGGATGCGGATTTTATGGCATTGGCCTGGCCACAGATTCTGCAAGGTTTTGCGGTGCCATTCTTCTTCATTCCACTCTCCAATATGGCATTGGCCTCAGTCCAGCCTCAGGAAATGGCATCAGCAGCAGGTTTGATGAACTTTCTGCGGACCATGGCTGGAGCGATCGGAGCTTCAATTGCAGTCACGATCTGGGATGATCATAGTAAAGTGGCACGCAGTGAGCTGGTCGGTAAACTGAATGTCGAAGAAACTCAAAATACCCTAATAGCTCAGGGCATGAGTTCGGACAGTGCCTTAGGTTATATTTCCAGTCTGGTGGATAAAGAAGCATTAACCCTGTCTGCCAATCACCTTTTTTTGATTTTGGCGATGGTCTTTGTTTTTGCAGCCTTAATTGTCTGGCTAGCTCCACGACCGAAAGCGGGTGTGGGTGGAATGCCATCACATTAATATTTTCCAAAATAAAAAACCGCTGAATGTTCAGCGGTTTTTTATGGGCTTATAAATCGGATTTAGCCCGCTTTAAGGCATTTTGCCATTTGGCTAAATGTGCTTCACGTTCATCATTCTGCATTTTCGGTTCAAAGGCGCGATCCAGCTGCCAGGATTGAGCAATTTCATTTAAATTAGAAAATACCCCGGACTTTAAACCTGCTATGGCCACAGCACCCCAAGCGGTGGATTCCAGCATCTTCGGACGCAAGACAGGTACATTCAGCAGGTCAGCCTGGAACTGCATCAGCATATCATTAAAGCTGGCGCCACCATCGACGCGTAGCTCTTTTAGAGGATGAGCAATATCGGATTGCATGGCAGTCAGTACATCAGAGACCTGAAAGGCAATCGATTCCAATGCAGCACGGGCAATATGAGCCTTATTGGTTCCTCGCGACATGCCACAAAGCAGGGCACGCGCTTCACTGTCCCAATGCGGTGCACCGAGTCCGGTAAAGGCGGGGACTAAGACCACGCCGTCGGTATCTTTAACTTTACAGGCTAGTTTCTCAATATCACTGCTTTTTTGGATGATGCCAAGCCCATCACGCAGCCATTGCACCACAGCACCAGCCATAAACACACTGCCTTCCAGGGCATAATTGGTCTGTTCTTGTGCCTGCCAGGCGAGGGTGGAAAGTAATTTATTCTGGCTGAGCTGAATGTCATGACCGGTATTGAACAGCATAAAACAGCCGGTGCCATAGGTATTTTTTGCCATACCGGGTTCGAAGCAAGACTGGCCAAATAAGGCAGATTGCTGATCACCCAGAATACCAGTAATGGGAATCGTAGCCCCTAATAAACCCGGTGCTGTATCTGCAATATGACAATCGGAACTAATGATTCGTGGCAGAACTGAAGCCGGGATATTAAACAGGTCGAGTAGCTCCTCATCCCAGCTTTGAGTATGCAGATTCATCAACATGGTACGGGACGCATTACTCGCTTCAATGATATGCTCGGCACCTTGGGTCAGGTTCCAGATCAGCCAGCTATCAATGGTGCCAAAAGCTACATGACCTTGCTCTGCGAGTGCACGTAAACCATCCACATGTTCTAATAACCAGACCAGCTTGCCGGCACTGAAATAGGGATCAATCCGTAATCCAGTTTTTTGTTGGACCTGATCCATTTGACCTTGCTGTATCAGCTGATTACACCAGTCGGCTGCACGACGATCTTGCCAGATAATCGCTGGTGCAAGAGGCTTACCATTGCGACGATCCCAAACAACAGTCGTTTCACGCTGGTTGGTCAGTCCAATCGCTTTAATATCTTTGGCCAGAATCCGGGCAGTGGCTAAGGCCTGTTGTACCACTGCAATCTGCGAGCTCCATATTTCCTGTGCATCCTGTTCGACCCAGCCGGAATGTGGGGTCTGGATATGGGTTTCGCGTTGAGCTGTTGCCTGAATCTGTCCGTGTTCATTAAAGATGATTGCACGGCTAGACGTCGTTCCCTGATCGAGTGCCAATAAATAGCTCATAATTTTTTTAAATGCTGACTTGAATTATGAAATATTAGCGCAATTATGTAATCAGGCGCATTCAAAAGTGTATTTGTGTAGAAAATGCATCGTATTTTTTGCCAGTTATGCTATGATGAGCTTGTACTTTGGGGATGTTCTTGGCTTCGACGCCGATGATGAAACTCATAGATGCATGCCGAGAGCGCATTTTCTCTCGTAAATAAAATTTGCATTTAAATAGTCGCAAACGACGAAACTTACGCTCTAGCAGCCTAAGGGCTGCTTGTCCGCATCTCTGAATACTTGTGGTTAGAGATCCCGACTGAAGCGAACGCACACAAGTCCGTATAGAGTCAAGCCTCGGGGCTTTATACCAAATCTAGAGGATCGCACCTTGAACCCTGTTCGTCGGGTCTCTTGGTGTTAAAACAATAGACGATATCTAAGCATGTAGTATTCTCGAGCGTAGTGTTGGCGGACGCGGGTTCAACTCCCGCCATCTCCACCAAAATTCTTGTTATAAATCAGCCACTTATGCTAAGTGGCTTTTTTATTGCCACATATTTGCCACATTTTTCATTCCAAGATTTTTCGATTTCGACGTATTTAGGCTGTACGAGTTACGCTAAGTTTCGCAATTTCTTGCTTGTTCTTATCTCCATGCAACCATTTAGTATAGCGTTTGATCAGCATTTGTAGGCTATGCCCAAGTTGATCGGCTACAAACATTGGATTGACGCCATCCATGAGCAACATCGTCGCATAAGTATGCCTTGCATTGTATGCAGGGCGGTGACGTATAGAACACGCTTTCATCGCTTCTACAAGACGCTCTCTAGGTGGTTTTTCATTAAAGAATGGTTCCTTAGTCTTGGGACATAGCATCACATAATCTGTTTGGTAGCCTTGATCTTTTTTAAATTGAAGCAAAGCTTTCAAAGCCAGAGTTGATCGTTCATTCAGATAAACCTCGCGAGAAGTATGTGTTTTGGTCACTTTCTTTTCTAGTCCTCTTACACGGCTTTTGCTGACCTTGAATGTTCCATTGAACCAATCGATATCGCTTTCTCTGAGAGCAATCATTTCTGAAGGCCTACAGCCAGTCCAAAAGGCAAATTCAAAATACCAGCGGTAAAATTTGTCCTCATCATGCAAGCTTTTATCGAGCCAAGCCAATAAGGTTTCCATCTCCTTGCGTGTGAAGGGATCCGGTGTTTCAACCTGGACCTTACGATTCTTAATTTTATTCATAGGGTTTGCAGAAATCTGATTATGCTTAACAGCCAATTCAAATACCCCTCGTAGAGGAGTTACGCAGTTATTAAAAGTCTTAGCTGTTTGAAAATCACGATCGATAATGACTTCCTCAATATCTTCGGTCGTGATATTTGAGATAGGTGTCAAAGCGAAATAAGGCATCCAGTGAAACTCTAAAATCTTACGATAACCATTTTTAGAATCTTTATTCGCACCTGAAAATTTTAGGAACTTTTGAGCCATATCTTGAAATAGAACTTGTTCTTCATCTGCTGGATTGTTTTCAGGAATTTCAATACCTTTTACCTTTGAAATATCAGCTTCAGTCAAAATTCCCCATTTAGCTTTGGTTTTTAAATCACTTTTAATTTTAGCGGCTGTACGAATCCCTTCCGCAGTTGGCGGGTGGGGGAGCGTGATGAAATAGCGTTGTTTTTTAACGCTGAAATTGATTTCGATGGCGCCATCTCTAATTCGGACACCAGGTGGTAACGCTTTTTCGTCTGCTCTGTCAGCCATTGGTTATAACCTCTCAGTGAGTAATAGATATTTCCATCTTGTTTTGTCCAAACTAGATCTTGTGGCCAATTTTTTCGTCGATGGGTCAACTTTTGTTCTTCAATGCCTGTGAGTTTTGAGAACACTGAAGCATCTACTCAATCGACAGGTGTAAGCCCTAGCTCTAAAAGAACATCTAAAATTTCGTTTTGCATAAAATTACTTAGCCAGTTGAGCTGATTTTAAAAATTATTCATGGCTAAGCATAAATTTTCCTAGTCATAAATCGTCATGTGAAAAACTTATCACATGAAATTTTTTTAGAACTCGTTTTGTTTAAAACTTCAAAAAAATGGTTATTTTTAAAATGGCTCTAGACTAGTAGATTTACACTTAATTTTACCTAATGAGGTTCCACAGCTCAGTTGCTAACTCATTAGGTTCCCTCATCCAACGCCATTCAGTTTCTTTAAGATGATAATCAAAGTACTCTTTTGATATGCCGTTAAA